>JBAXNJ010000035.1:0-9507 GCA_037133815.1 Betaproteobacteria bacterium | reverse complement strand
GCATTTAGCGATGTGCTCTTGCCCATAGCGCCATTCACAGAAACTGCTGGAACATTTATCAACACCGAAGGTCGCGCACAAAGCTTCCATGGCGTTGTTAAACCATTGGGTGAAACGCGTCCTGCATGGAAAGTCTTGCGCGTTTTAGGTTCGATGCTGCATGTGCCAGGTTTTGAGTTTGAGACGATTGAAGAAGTACGTGCCAAAGCTATACCTGCCAACATCGCGTCTCGTTTGTCCAATGCTTGTGATGCCGCAATCGACGTAACGCCTGCAACTGACAAACCTGAAGTTGCATCTATTTATCAACTAGACAGTTTGGTACGTCGTGCGCCTTCTTTGCAGATGACAGCTGATGCCAAAGCGGGGAGTGCCGCTTGATGGGTGACTCCCTCTTCAACACTGGCTTTCAGTTAAGCACCCATTTCTTTTGGGTGACCTATGCATGGCCCGTGCTCTGGACATTGATGAAGATCGTGGCTGTGTTGCTGCCCTTGCTTTTGTGTGTTGCATACCTGACTTTGTGGGAACGCAAAGCTATCGGTTACACCCAAATTCGTAAAGGTCCTAACCGCACCGGCCCAGGCGGCATGTTGCAGCCGATCGCTGACGCTCTGAAGTTGATGACCAAAGAAATCATCATCCCTACGAAAGCGACCACGGGTTTGTTTTTATTAGGTCCCATCATGACCATCATGCCTGCGTTGGCAGCTTGGGCGGTTGTGCCATTTGGTCCTGATGTGGCTTTGGCCAACGTCAATGCAGGCCTTTTGTTTTTGATGGCAATTACTTCCTTAGAGGTTTACGGCGTCATCATCGCGGGCTGGGCTTCAAATTCCAAATACGCTTTCTTGGGTGCTATGCGTGCATCGGCCCAAATGGTGAGCTATGAAATCGCCATGGGCTTTTGCTTTGTGGTTGTGTTGATGGTCTCTAACAGTCTCAACATGAGCGACATTGTGATGGGGCAAGCCAAAGGCAATATGGCGGATCTTGGTTTGAACTTCTTGTCTTGGAACTGGTTGTCTTTGTTGCCGATATTTGTTGTTTACTTCATCTCTGGCTTAGCAGAAACCAACCGCCATCCTTTCGATGTGGTCGAAGGCGAGTCTGAAATTGTGGCTGGCCACATGATTGAATACTCCGGCATGGCGTTTGCCATGTTCTTCTTGGCGGAATACGCCAACATGATTTTGGTATCCGTGTTGACCGTTGTCATGTTTTTGGGCGGATGGTTGTCACCGATCGACAACGCGCTATTTAATATGGTGCCTGGTTGGATATGGTTAGGACTCAAAACATTTGTAGTGGTCACCATGTTCTTGTGGGTACGCGCCACTTTTCCGCGTTACCGCTACGACCAAATCATGCGTTTGGGTTGGAAGATTTTTATCCCCGTCACCCTTGTTTGGTTGTTGGTAGTAGGTGTTTGGATCCAAACACCTTGGAATATTTGGAACTGAGGCCCGCCCCATCATGACCGCGATCACACGCCCCTCTGCTTTTTCTTTGCGCGACTTTTTGTCGAGCTTTTTGTTGCTTGAACTCTTCAAAGGTATGGCCTTAACAGGCAAGTACATGTTCTCGCGCAGCATCACGGTGCAATTTCCTGAAGAAAAAACCCCCCAATCGCCACGCTTTCGTGGCTTGCATGCTTTGCGCCGTTATGAAAACGGTGAAGAACGCTGCATCGCCTGTAAATTATGCGAGGCGGTGTGCCCAGCAATGGCTATCACGATTGAATCCGACCAACGCGCCGATGGCTCGCGCCGCACGACCCGTTACGACATTGACTTGACCAAATGCATCTTCTGCGGCTTCTGCGAAGAAAGCTGCCCAGTGGATTCGATTGTTGAAACCCATATTTTTGAATACCACGGAGAGAAACGCGGTGACTTGTATTTCACCAAAGAGATGTTGTTAGCAGTGGGCGACCGCTACGAACCTGAAATCGCCGCTAACAAAGCGGCTGACGCCAAATACCGCTGAAAGATTTGATGATGGACGCTCAATCGGCTCTTTTTTATGCGTTCTCAGCAGTTTTGCTGTTCGCTTCTTTTAGCGTCATCACAGCGCGCAACCCTGTGCATGCTGCGCTCTACCTTGTATTGGCTTTCTTCCAAGCATCTGGCTTGTGGATGTTGTTAGAAGCAGAGTTTTTGTCGATTGCACTGGTGCTGGTTTACGTCGGTGCGGTGATGGTGTTGTTCTTGTTCGTAGTGATGATGCTGGATGTCAATATCGACAGCATCCGCGTGGGTTTTTGGAAACACTTTCCGCTGGCTGCCACTATGGGTGCTGTGATTGCTTTGGAATTGGCGGCTGTGCTGCTCGGTGGTTTCAGAGTGGCTGTGCCGCAAACCCCACAAATTCCTGCGATGGTCGCGCCTCTAGCGGTTGACGCTGCTTCGTCTGCCGTTGCAGTGGGACACATGGTGGCCACCGAGGTGTCAAATACCAAGGCTTTGGGTGTATTGCTCTACACCGAATATCTTTACCCCGTGCAAGTTGCTGCGATTATTTTGTTGGTCGCCTTAATTGCCGCCATCGCCTTGACATTGCGCGAACGTAAAGACACCAAAGCGCAAAACCCTGCAGACCAAGTGCGTGTAAAAGCCCGCGACAGGGTCTCGCTGGTCAAGATGGAACCTGTAAAACCAGACGTTGCCCCAGCCACTGAGCCGGAGAAATCAGCATGAACATCACACTAGGACACTACCTGACCGTGGGTGCGATTTTGTTTGCACTCTCCGTGATCGGCATCTTCTTGAACCGCAAAAACTTGATCGTGCTGTTGATGGCGATTGAATTAATGTTGCTCGCAGTGAATATGAACTTCGTGGCCTTTTCGCATTACTTAGGCGATTTACACGGGCAGATTTTTGTCTTCTTTATTCTCACCGTCGCAGCCGCTGAGTCTGCTATTGGCTTAGCCATCTTGGTGCAGTTGTTCAGAAACAAGTCGAGCATCAACGTAGACGAACTCAATACGCTCAAGGGTTAATGTATGTCGCAAACCCTTCAAACTTCTAATTTATTAGCCGTACCGTTAGCGCCCTTGGTGGGCTCAGTCTTGGCTGGTGTTTTTGGTACCCAGTTTGGCGGTAATTGGTTGGGGCGTCGCATCACGCATAGTCTGACGATCTTGGGTGTTTTGGTGGCGTTTATCTTGTCTGCACAAACGCTGTGGAGCGTTGGTGTAGATGGTGCCCGCTTCAATGAAACCCTCTACACATGGATGGTGGTCGGTGGGTTGAAGATGGAAATCGGCTTCCTGATCGACGGACTCACCGCGATGATGATGTGCGTGGTCACATTTGTATCGCTGATGGTTCACATTTACACCATTGGCTATATGGAAGAAGACGAGGGCTACAACCGTTTCTTCTCTTATATCTCTTTGTTCACTTTCTCCATGTTGATGCTGGTGATGAGTAACAACATGCTGCAACTCTTCTTTGGCTGGGAAGCCGTGGGCTTGGTGTCTTATTTGCTGATTGGCTTCTGGTTTAACAAGCCTACTGCCATCTTCGCCAATATGAAAGCTTTCTTGGTCAACCGTGTGGGTGACTTTGGCTTTATCTTAGGCATTGGTTTGATTGCAGCTTTCGCCGGAACGCTCAACTACACAGAGGCCTTTGCTAAGACTGCTGACTTGGCTGCACTCAACTTACCTGGCACTGAGTGGATGTTGGTAACGGTCATCTGCATTTGCCTGTTCATCGGAGCGATGGGTAAATCTGCGCAGTTTCCATTGCATGTGTGGTTGCCAGACTCTATGGAAGGTCCAACGCCGATCTCTGCTCTGATTCACGCAGCGACCATGGTGACCGCTGGCATTTTTATGGTGGCGCGTATGTCACCTCTCTTTGAGTTGTCAGATACTGCTTTGAATTTGGTGATGGTGATTGGTGCGATCACCGCCTTGTTCATGGGCTTCTTAGGCCTGATTCAAAACGATATCAAGCGCGTCGTGGCTTACTCCACTTTGTCGCAGCTGGGTTATATGACTGTGGCCTTAGGCGCATCGGCGTATTCAGTGGCTGTGTTCCATCTGATGACCCATGCGTTTTTCAAAGCCTTGCTGTTTTTAGGCGCGGGTTCGGTCATCATGGGCATGCACCACAACCAAGATATCCGTTGGATGGGTGGTGTGCGTAAATACATGCCCATCACATGGATCACCTCTTTGTTGGGTTCATTGGCTTTGATCGGTACACCCTTCTTCTCTGGCTTCTATTCCAAAGACAGCATCATTGAAGCGGTGGCTGAAAGTACATTGCCTGCTGCAGGCTTTGCGCATTTCGCGGTGTTGGCTGGCGTATTTGTCACAGCTTTCTACTCTTTCCGTATGTATTTCTTGGTGTTCCATGGCGCAGAGCGCTATGACCAAAATCCAGATGCGCACCACGATGATCACCGTGTCCATGATGATGGTCACCATGACCATACGCCTCACGAGTCACCTTGGGTGGTGACTGTTCCCTTGTTGTTGCTAGCTATTCCTTCTGTAGTAATCGGTTACTTCACGATAGACGCCATGCTGTTTGGTGACTTCTTGAAAGATGCTATTTTTGTGAACGAAGACAAGCACGAGGCCATGCACGAGTTGGGCCATGCTTACCACGGTGCCATTGCCATGGCCATGCACGCCTTCAGTACAGCGCCGTTCTGGTTGGCTTTTGCAGGGGTCGTGAGCGCTTACTACATGTACATGATCAATCCTGCGGTTCCTGCTGCTATCAAACGTGTATGCATGCCGATCTACACCTTGTTTGAAAACAAGTACTACATGGACTGGATCAACGAAAACATTTTGGCTCGCGGCGCACGTGCTTTGGGTACTGGCTTATGGAAAGGTGGGGATCAGTCTGTGATCGATGGTGGCATCGTCAATGGTTCTTGGAAATTGGTGGGTGCAGTCTCTGCGGTGACTCGTCAACTTCAATCTGGCTTCCTCTACCACTACGCGCTAGCCATGATTGTTGGCGTGTTCTTGCTGATGACGTGGTTCGTCTGGCTCAAATAAGGAGAATAAAAAAATGGGTTTATTGAGCCTTGCCATTTGGACGCCGATTGCCTTTGGCATCGTCTTGCTGGCGTTTGGCCGTGACCAACATGCCAATGTAGTGCGCTGGATTGCTTTGATCGGTGCATTGTTTGGGTTGGCAGTCACTATTCCCATTTATCACAACTTCGAGATTGGCACGTCTGCATTGCAGATGGTGGAGTCTGGTTTGTGGATGGCGCGCTTCAATATCTTCTACCGCTTGGGCGTGGATGGTTTGTCTTTATGGTTTGTTGTCCTGACGGCGTTCATCACCGTGGTGGTGATCATTGCAGGATGGGAAGTGATTACAGAACGCGTGAACCAATACATGGGCGCATTCTTGATTTTGAGTGGCTTGATGATTGGCGTCTTCTGTGCAGTAGATGGCATGCTGTTTTATGTCTTCTTCGAAGCCACGCTTATTCCGATGTACTTAATTATCGGTATTTGGGGCGGCCCTAACAAAATTTACGCGGCCTTCAAGTTCTTTCTCTACACCTTGTTGGGTTCCTTGTTGATGTTGGTCGCATTGATCTATCTCTACACCCAATCCGGTGGTAGCTTTGATTTGGTAGCTTGGTACAAATTACCTTTGTCGATGGGTGCACAAACACTGTTGTTCTTTGCGTTCTTTGCGGCATTTGCTGTCAAAGTGCCTATGTGGCCTGTCCACACGTGGTTGCCTGATGTGCACGTCGAAGCACCTACTGGCGGTTCAGCCGTGTTGGCAGCCATCATGTTGAAGTTGGGTGCCTACGGCTTCTTGCGTTTCTCTATGCCCATCGCACCAGATGCTGCACATGAATACGCCTATGTGATGATCGCGCTGTCGTTGATTGCCGTGGTCTATGTCGGTCTCGTGGCCATGGTGCAAGAAGATATGAAAAAGCTAGTGGCTTATTCATCGGTAGCGCATATGGGCTTTGTTACTCTGGGCTTCTTTATCTTCAATGATTTAGGTGTTTCAGGCGCATTGGTGCAAATGATCGCGCACGGTTTTGTTTCAGGCGCGATGTTCTTGTGTATCGGCGTGTTGTACGACCGCGTGCATTCCCGTGAAATCGCTAGCTACGGCGGCGTGGTTAACACCATGCCCAAGTTTGCAGCTTTCGCCATGTTCTTTGCGATGGCCAACTGCGGCTTGCCGGGTACTGCAGGATTTGTCGGTGAGTGGATGGTGATCTTGGGCGCTGTGCAATACCAGTTTGTGATTGGTGCGATAGCCGCCTCAGCGCTGATCTTCGGTGCTGCCTACACCTTATGGATGGTCAAGCGTGTCTATCTAGGACCCGTGACCAACGACGATGTCAAAACTCTCACCGATATCAATACGCGCGAATTCTTTATGTTGGCCTTGCTAGCGATTGCAGTTTTAGCGATGGGTATTTATCCAAAACCATTTACCGATGTGATGGATGCCTCCGTGACAGACTTGCTCAAGCATGTTGCAATTTCCAAATTGCCGCAATAAAGAGGAATAACACATGATTGAAAAACTCAATATCGCGGCGCTACTTCCTGAATTAATTCTGTTGGTGATGGCGATGGTGATCGCCATGATCGACTTGTTCGATACCTCGGTGCGCCGTCATAACACCTATGTGTTGACCTTGATGACCTTGGGCTTGGTGGCGGTTCTGCAAGCGTTTGATGCCAGCGAAGGCGCAACCATTTACAGCTTTGGCAACATGGTGGTGTCAGACCCTATGGGTAATTGGCTGAAATGCTTCTCTACCTTGTCGGTGATGGTGACCTTAGTCTATGGACGTCCTTATGCCGCAGAGCGCGATATGTTGCGTATGGGCGGTGAGTTGTTCACCCTAGGTTTGTTTGCTTTGGTTGGCATGTACGTCATGATTTCAGGCAATAACTTCCTAGTGCTCTATCTCGGTGTTGAGTTGCTAGCCCTCGCAAGTTATGCCTTGGTCGCTCTACGACGCGACAATGCCACCGCCAGTGAAGCAGCGATGAAGTACTTTGTACTCGGCGCCTTAGGTAGCGGCTTCTTGCTCTACGGTATGTCATTGCTTTACGGCGCTACTGGCTCACTCGATATCAGTACCGTATTCAAATCCGTTACCTCTGGCCACATCAACCACCAAGTTTTGGTGTTGGGGCTGGTATTTGTGGTGTGCGGTTTGGGATTCAAGTTCGGCGTAGTGCCTTTCCATATGTGGGTGCCTGACGTTTACCAAGGTGCTCCTACGGTGGTGACCCTGCTGATTGGTGGCGCACACAAATTGGCGGCCTTCGCTATGACCATGCGACTCTTGGTAGAGGGCTTATTACCCTTGGCGATCGATTGGCAACAAATGCTGATGGTCTTGTCGGTTGCCTCATTGCTCATTGGTAATTTGGCAGGTATTGCGCAAACCAATATCAAGCGCATGATCGCTTTCTCCACTATTTCGCAAATGGGTTTTGTGTTGATCGGCTTGTACTCAGGTGTGGTCAACGGCAACACGGCGGCGGCGGCTAACGCTTACAGCTCTGCCATGTTCTACGTGGTGACTTATGTGCTGACCACCTTGGCAGTGTTTGGCATCGTCATGTTGTTAGCGCGTGAAGGTTTTGAGAGCGAGGAGATCGCTGATTTCGCCGGCTTGAACCAACGCAGCCCCCTGTATGCAGGCGTGATGGCTTTGTGCATGTTCTCTTTGGCTGGTATTCCTCCTATGGTTGGATTCGCAGGTAAGTTGTCGGTGTTGCAAGCTTTAGTCTCTTCAGGTCAAACAGGCGCGGTGGCCCTTGCGGTGTATGCCGTCATGATGTCTTTGCTCGCCGCCTTCTACTATTTGCGCGTTGTGAAAGTGATGTACTTTGACGCGCCTATAACGGCGAGCACCGTTACTGCTGGTGCAGATGTACGCATCGTTTTATTGATCAACAGTGGCCTGTTACTGGTTCTAGGTTTATTGCCTGGCGGTCTGATGACACTGTGCGCCCGTGCCATTGTTTCTACCCTTGGCACCTAAGCGTTTCATCGTTAATATCTGACGCATGAAAGTCTTAGACCTCCACTGCGCGCACTTTCATAACTTTGAAGGATGGTTTGCGAGCGAAGACGACTTTCAAAGTCAGTTGTCGCGCCAATTGGTTTCTTGCCCTTTGTGTGGGGACACCGATATACAAAAGAAGCTCAGCGCTCCACGCTTAAACCTCAGTTCTCCCCGCGGTGAACAAGAGCCGCCAAAGTCGACCGAGGTAGTTCCCGTAGACAACATTCCCACAGAGCCTTCACCACAAGAAGTTGCGAACCTCGATACCAACCAACTGCAAGCCGCATGGATGCAAATGGTGCGCCATGTGGTGGCGAACACGGAAGATGTTGGTACTAAATTCTCTGAGGAAGCACGCAAGATGCATTACGGAGAAGCTGAGCACCGCAACATTCGCGGACACGCGACGCCAGCTGAAACTGAATCTTTGCTGGAGGAAGGCATACAAGTGATGCCTTTGCCAGTACCTGAAGCCCTTAAAGGCCCTTTGCAATAAAGCTATGCACAAGCGTTAATGCTTGTGCGGTTGGATCTACGCTGTCGCAAGCAATGATGTGCCGCTCAGGCATGCTGCGTAACCAAGTCAACTGCCTTTTTGCCAATTGCCTAGTGGCAGCAACGGCTGTTTCTTGCAGGTTGACCAACATCTCTTGCGAGTGGGTGCCTTGCAACTGCATTGCATCCATTTGTTCCCACGCCTGTCGGTATCCCACACAGCGCATACTGGGTAAATCTGGCGTTAGGTCACCACGAGCGCGCAAGGTTTGCATTTCCTCTAAAAAACCAGCTGTCAACATGGCAGTAAAGCGTTGCTCTATGCGTGTATGCAACCAAACGCGGTGATTGGGCTCTAAGGAGATAACGTCAATATCATTGCCAGATGCAGTGGTGCGCTGCGTATTCAAACGCTTATTCGCGCCTTCTTCAAACCAAGCAGACAAACTTTTTCCGCTGATATGCCACACCTCTAATGCACGCGAAATACGTTGCGCGTCATTGGGTGCTAAACGTGCTGCCGTCACAGGATCGACCTTGCGCAACTCTTCATGCATGGCGGGCCAGCCGTTGGCTTTGGCGCGTGTTTCTATGGCCTCGCGTGTTGCTGCATCTGTTTTGGGTAAATCGTCTATACCGTCTTGCAAGGCTTTAAGGTAAAGCATGGTGCCACCCACCAACAAAGGTAATTTGCCGCATGCTTGGATTTCAGCAATTAAATGCTGTGCATCGTTGACGAAATCCGCTGCGTTATAAGTTTGCGTAGGTTCACGAATATCTATCAGGTGGTGCGCCACTTGTGCACGTTGTTGTGCACTAGGCTTTGCAGTGCCAATGTCCATGCCGCGATAGACCAGTGCGGAGTCGATACTGATAATTTCTACGGGTAACTTCTCTGCAATCGCCATAGCGATAGCGGTTTTGCCACTGGCAGTAGGGCCGACCAAAGCAATGGGTTTATGC
>JBAXNJ010000034.1:0-9575 GCA_037133815.1 Betaproteobacteria bacterium | reverse complement strand
CCGAGCAACGATTGCCCTAGCCAATTAAACAAAGTCTCGCGCACGCGATCGGGCGTAGGTCGTAATCCTGATTTGTTTGCCACGGGTAATTTGGTGCGTCGCCATTGCCCGCCAATGATGCGGACTTCACCAGCACCCTTATGCACAGTTGGAGGCTTATCTTTGGTGGCAGAAGGACGCGTAATCGGTTTCATAGAATGCTTGATTCTAGAAACCCCCGCACATGTTTAGTTTTTTTAAGAAAAAATCTCCGCAAGAACCTTCAAAGGTATCGGCTGCACAAGCACCCACTCAGACACGCCAGAGTTGGCTTCAACGCTTAGGCAAAGGCTTGCAGCGCACAGGTCAAAGCATTAGCAGCGTATTTACGGGGACGCGCATTGACGATGCGCTGTATGAAAAACTTGAAACAGCGCTCTTGATGGCTGACACCGGCGTTGCCGCTACCGAATATCTGTTGAAAGACTTGAAGCAACGCGTGAAAGACACGTCCGCCACCGAGCCAGCCGCTGTCAAAGCGTTGTTGGCGCAAGCCATCACCGAATTACTAGCCCCATTACAAAAAACATTGACCGTTGGTGAACACACCCCAACCGTGATCATGGTGGCAGGCGTCAATGGTGCTGGCAAAACCACGTCTATTGGCAAACTCACCCGCCATTTGAGCGAGAGCGGTGCCTCGGTCTTGCTGGCTGCGGCCGATACATTTCGTGCAGCAGCCAAAGAGCAATTAGGCGTCTGGGCCACGCGTAATGCGGTCGATATCGTCTCGCAAGCAGGTGGCGACCCCGCTGCCGTGAGTTTTGACGCCGTTTCCGCTGGCAAGGCGCGCGGCAAAGACGTGGTGCTGGTGGACACTGCCGGACGGCTCCCAACCCAACTCCACTTGATGGAAGAGTTGAAGAAGATCAAACGCGTCGTCCAAAAGGCGGATGCCACTGCGCCGCATGAAGTGCTGCTTGTCATAGATGGCAATACGGGCCAAAACGCACTGGCGCAAGTCAAGGCATTTGACGATGCCCTGGGGCTAACGGGCTTGGTAGTGACCAAACTAGACGGCACGGCCAAAGGCGGGGTTTTGGCCGCCATTGCCCTGTGGGGACAGTCTCGCGTTGCCTCTGGCGGGAGCGTGGTGCCGGTTTATTTCATTGGCGTGGGCGAAGCCGTGGAAGACTTGGAGACGTTTAGCGCCCAAGAATTTGCCGAGGCTTTGTTGCAGTGATGCCCTATTTCTGCTGCTCACAGGTCCGATAAAGGCCAAAAAGACACAAAGTTAGCACTCCCGACAGCAGAGTGCTAAAATTTCACCAAGTACCCGAAAGGACTACAAATGACTACTTTATCAAGTTCCACACTGGCTGTTGCCAACCCTTGGGCCCTAGTTCCATCGCTTGGAAATTTAGACGCGTATATCTCTGCGGTAAACCGCATGCCTATGCTCACCTTAGAACAGGAGCAAGAGTTCGCCCGCAAACTAAGAAATGATAATGATCTTGAGGCTGCCGGTAAGTTAGTGCTCTCTCACTTACGTCTGGTGGTGTCGATTTCTCGCCAATACTTGGGCTACGGTTTGCCCCATGGCGACCTGATCCAAGAAGGCAATATCGGATTGATGAAAGCCGTCAAGCGCTTTGACCCCGACCAAGGCGTGCGCTTGGTGAGTTACGCCTTGCACTGGATCAAAGCTGAAATCCATGAATACATCTTGAAAAACTGGCGCATGGTCAAGGTGGCCACCACCAAAGCCCAACGCAAACTGTTCTTCAATTTGCGCTCGATGAAGCAAGGCTTCAAGGCCGATGCAGATGCCAGTGATTCCGACATGCACCGCAGCACCCTCAACCCACAAGAGGTCGACGCCGTTGCCAAGCAACTCAAGGTCAAACCTGAAGAAGTTTTGGAAATGGAGATGCGCATGTCCGGTAGCGACGTGATGCTCGACCCCGCACCCAATGACGAAGGCGAAGAGGCATTTGGCCCCATCGCTTATTTAAGCGACGTCAACCACGAACCCACCGTCATGATGGCGGCACACCAGCGTGATGTCTTGGCCTCTGACGGTATTGCAGCCGCCTTAGACGTACTCGACGAGCGCAGCCGTCGCGTGGTCGAAGAGCGCTGGCTCAAAGTGCAAGACGATGGCTCAGGCGGCATGACGCTGCATGAACTCGCAGCAGAGTACGGAGTGAGCGCAGAGCGCATCCGTCAAATTGAAGTAGCCGCCATGAAAAAAATGAGGGCGGCTTTGGCCCAATACGCTTAAAGCTTTAGCAATATAGCGATGTCTTGCGCAATCGCTTGCGGGCCACTGCCATATCGGCTAAATAAGCGCACTTGGCCTTGGGC
This sequence comes from Betaproteobacteria bacterium, assembly GCA_037133815.1. GTDB lineage: Bacteria > Pseudomonadota > Gammaproteobacteria > Burkholderiales > Burkholderiaceae_C > Limnohabitans. The sequence goes on along the minus strand of JBAXNJ010000034.1, from coordinate 7,229 downwards.
GTCAAAGATATAACTACCAGCGGAATGGTCCATGGTGTAGCTCGTGGGCGTTTTGCCATCGACCTTTTTGTAGTAAATCTTGAATTCTTTGGCTACCTCTACGAGCTGTTCGGGCGTGGGGATTAAGGCCACAAAGCTCGGATCAAAGTTGGTGACGTAGGCATTGAGCAACTCAGCCGTATCGCGCACTGGGTCTACCGTGATGAATACGGCTTGCAACTTATCGGCGTTGGCACCCAATAAACTTTTGACTTCTACCAACTCAGTCATCGTGGTGGGGCATACATCGGGGCATTGGGTATAGCCAAAAAATACGACTACCACTTTGCCTTTGAAGTCCGTCAACTGGCGCTCTTGGCCTGTATGGTCTTTTAGGGCAAAGGCCTTCGCGTAGTTGGCGCCCGTGACATCGATGGCATTGAACTTGGGTTTGTCTGGGCTGCATGCAGTGACTAGCGCCAAACCGCAGAAGGCAACGCCAAGCGCTAGGCTGGCAAAGAGACGGCGTTGACGGTAGAAGTTCATAAATAGTGGTCTATCAACAAAGCGGCAAACAACACACTCAAGTGAATGAGTGAAAAGCGAAAAGTTTTGCGGGCCAATGCATCTGAATAATTACGCCACAAAGCCCAGCCATAGCCGCAAAACCCAATACTCAAAATAACAGCTGCTACCAAATAGAACCACCCGCTCATACGATAGACAAAAGGCATCAAACACGCTGCAAACAAAACAATGGTGTAGAGCCATATCTGCAGGCGGGTGAACTCGTTACCGTGGGTCACGGGCAACATGGGCAATCCTGATTTGCGGTAATCCTCCACGCGGTAAAGCGCAAGCGCCCAAAAATGCGGTGGCGTCCACAAGAAAATAATCAAGAATAATATCAGTGCTTCCGGTCCGACATCGCCCGTCATCGCAGCCCAGCCCAGCACAGGCGGCATGGCGCCAGATGCGCCACCAATCACGATGTTTTGTGGTGTCAAGGGTTTGAGGATGACGGTGTAAATGACTGCATAGCCTACAAAAGTGGCGAAGGTCAACCACATGGTGAGTGGGTTGACCCACACATATAAAAGCCAAGAGCCAAATGCACACATCAGGCCAGAAAAAATCAAAGTCTCTGCGTCTGACAGCTCGCCTTTTGCGGTGGGTCGCCATGCGGTGCGTTTCATGACTGCGTCAATTTTCTTCTCCACAATGCAATTGAAGGCGGCAGCAGCCCCTGCAACAAACCAAATGCCCAAGCAAGACCACAGACCCAACTGCACTTCGTCCCAAGTTGGCATGCCCGGCACAGCGAGCACCATGCCTATCAATGCACAAAACACAATCAATTGGATGACACGCGGTTTGGTGAGCGCATTGAACTGGCGCAAGCGGGTCATCAGTGAGAAGCTATCGGTCATACAGATTTCAGTTTACGCGCTACGCACAGCAACCACACCATCGTTATAAATAGTGCAGCAGCGCCACCCGTGTGGAGCACGGCAGCAAACAGCGGCCAATCTAGAACAACGTTGGAGAGTCCTGTCAATAGTTGCAAAAGCAACAAAGCACCCAATACTTTAGCAATGTGTTTTGTATGGCCAAGCGACAGCAACTGCAAACGCCATGCCAAAGCACCTAAAGCAATGAAGATCACGTAAGCGCTTAAACGATGCACATAGTGAATAGCGGTCAATGCTTCAAAGTTCAGCGCCTCCCCTACTGCATTGAGACCTAATGGTCGCCAAATCGTGAAGCCATTCGAGAAGTCCATCAAAGGCCACCAACTGTTTTGGCACTGCGGAAAGGTATTGCACGCCAAGACTGCGTAATTGGTGCTGACCCAACCGCCAGAGAGAATTTGAAACAGGAGTAACCCAGCACAGACCCATGCAGTCCAATAAAGCCCTGCAGAGAGTTGAACCGATGTGGCTTGTCGCTGCTGATAGATTTGTATGGTTAACAAGCCCAACAACACCAAGCCTCCGAGCAAATGCAAGGTGACGATCGCCGGAAATAACTTCATGGTGACCGTGAGCGCACCAAATGCGCCTTGCACACACACCCATAGCAATGTAAGCATTGGCAATTTGGTCTTTGAGCCTTGCGACCGCTGTGACCACGCAAACCATGCGAGCGTCAAAATGCACCCTCCAACGCCCATAGCCATGTAGCGGTGGATCATTTCTATCCACGCTTTTTGGTGCGTTACGGGGCCTGTTGGCATAGCAGTTTGTGCTGCGTCAATCGCTTGTATTGCGCCGATAGGACTAGCAAATCCATAGCACCCGGGCCAATCAGGGCAGCCCAAACCAGAATCGGTCAAACGTGTAAACGCGCCGAACAACACCAAATCAAAAGTGATGAAAAGGGTCAGTTGCGTGAACCACACCACCCGTTGCGATGAAGATGCAGAGGACTGACGCAACCACATCCAACCCAAGGGAACGGACGCAACTAAAGCACCTAAGATCAGGAGATGCAGTGTTGGCGCAAAGTTATAAAGTGCGTTCATCGGCCGGGCAAATCCCATGAGGTAGAAGCGCGTAACAAACGCTCCATATCGCGCTTAGCTTTGAGTGCCCCCTCGTTATTGAGTTGTGCAGGAAAGCGCATCATCCACTCACCCACGGGGTCGACCATGTACAAGTGGTCTTCTAACTTTTTGTTTGCTTCGGGTTGCAACCATTGCGCAAGTGCTTTGGGGTCTATACGCAGCACGGTGGCTTCTTCTAAGGCGGGTAGAAGTGCTGGGGGCACTTCCGATTTATCGTTAACCAACCACACCCACTCTGTGCGTGGACGCTCTTTACCCAAACCCACCAGAATTTGCCGCTGCAAATACAAGTGTTGCTGACACGCTGGATCACACGCCGCTCCTGCAACGCTGACCAACAGCCATTGGCCTTTGAGTTCGGTCAACATCATCTTGGTACCGTCCAAGCGCTCGACCTCTATTGCTGGTGTAGAACGCGTAGGTTGAATCAATTCACCAAAGTTACGACGCGCCTCAGGTCTTACCCAGTAGTAAGTGATGTAAGAAGCCACGACGGGTGCTGCGCAGGCTAACAAGACCAACAACATGCTAAAGCGTCCTATGCTGGTGCGCTTGGCATCCGCTTGCGCCACCTCTGCGGGTAATGGCAAGTCATAGACAGTCATTCCCAGTGGGTGCGATGTATTGGGTGTGTGTTTATCTTGCATGGCGATAAGGTTTTATCCATTGGTACCAAAAATACAGCAGTAACTGCACAGCAGCTAATGCGAACCACTGAAAAGCATAGCCCCAGTGTTTTTCTATGCCAGTAGTGATCTCTGGCCAATTGCGTTGCAACCCATCTGTATTGGCGTCGGTTTGTAAAACAGTGGCTGCGAAAGTGACACCGATTTCATGGCTGAAAGAGGCAACATTTATATTTTGCCTAATAGGCAATTGCCTTGTGGTCTGTCCTGTTGTTGCATCTACTGCTTCACCCAAACCCATCAACTCGGATGGTGCGGCAGCAATACGTCCATTCACATGCACCAGGCCTTGCGGCGTCACGATAGGCGCTAGCAGCGTGCGGTCGCGTTGGTGGCGTGGTATCCATCCACGTTGTACCAAGATGGTTGTGGTCGCATCTAATTGCAAAGGGGTCAACACAATAAAACCTGATTGCCCTTGCATGGGTCGGTTTTCTAAGTACACAGTGTCCTGGGATAACCAACGGCCTTCAAGGCTAACCCTTTGGTGTACTTGGGTCAAAACTCGCTTATCTTTTAAAACTCCAACAGTTTCAAGCGCTGGTTGTGCCTGTAGCGCAAGTATGGCCGCATGCAACGCCTCTTTTTCATGGCCGCGCGACAACTGCCAGACACCTAACCGCACAGTCAAAGCCACACCCAAGACAGTGGCCATCGTTACCACCAGCAAAGAGCGCTGACGCTGAGCAGAGATAATGGCTTTTATGAAATTCATTGTTGCACTTGCGTTTTTAGCCATCTTAGGCAGTTTGGCCTCTGCACTCATATTCATGATGCGCTCGGGTCCGAGTGATCAGCCTAAATCCAAAAATATGGTCAAAGCCTTGGGGCTCAGGGTCGGTATCTCGATCTTTCTATTTATTTGTGTGCTGATAGCTTGGCAACTTGGCTACATTCATCCCACAGGTATTGAGGCTGGTCGCTAAACATCTTAAAAATACCCAAGTTGGGGATTGCTAAAAAAGCAAAGGCCGCACAAGCGGCCTTCGTTCGCTTTGCTAGCCTGCGTTACAGCCAATACACCAAGATGTAGAGACCTAACCACACCACGTCCACAAAGTGCCAATACCACGCGGCACCTTCGAAACCAAAGTGCTTGTTTGAAGTGAAATGGCCTTTTTGCAAACGAAGAGTGATGACCAATAACATCAACATGCCCAAGAACACGTGGAAACCATGGAAACCCGTGAGCATGAAGAATGTCGAGCCGTACACACCAGAGCTGAGTTTGAGGTTCATCTCGCTGTAGGCATGGCTATATTCATAGCCTTGTACAAACAAAAAGACAACTCCTAACGCAACCGTGAGCCACATAAACTTAATAGTGGTGTCGCGCTTGTTCTCAATCAAAGCATGGTGGGCAATAGTCAATGTCACACCAGAACTCAACAATAAAGCGGTGTTGATAGTGGGCAACCAGAAAGGCGTCATCACCTGGAAGGGCTCGATGATGCCGGCAGGTGAAGCAGTAGCACCAGCGACAACAGACGGCCAAGCCGCCTTAAATCCAGGCCAGAGCAAAGAATTTTCTAAATTTCCAAGCTCGGGCACCGAATGCACACGCGCCCACCACAAAGCAGAGAAGAATGCACCAAAGAACATCACTTCAGAAAATATGAACCAGCTCATGCTCCAGCGGAAAGACAAATCAACCTTGTGACCAAATAGGCCTGCTTCGCTTTCTGCGATAGCGTCACCAAACCACTGGTACAACACGAACAACCAAAACGCCAAGCCAAAGAGCAAAGAGTATTTGCCCCAGTCAGCACCGTTGACCCATTGGCCAGCGCCCAATATGACAAAGAACAAACCTAAAGCAGCCATCGCAGGGTGGCGCGAGGGTGCGGGCACATAGTAGTAAGGCGTGGTGCCCTGCGAGTTGCTACTCATTTTTTCTTCCTTCTTTATTTTGCAACGACCCAGTTGACCAAAAGAATCAACCCGGCCACAAACAACAAACCTGCCACTAAACCAACACCAAGCACATGCAAGGGCGAAATTTTTGCGACATCTTCTTGGAACTCACTGCTTTTACGAATTCCTAAAAACGACCATGCGACGGCAACCACCGAGCGCTTCAAAGATTGAAAATTACTCAAGCGCCAGCCCCTATTTTTGTATCGGCTGGTGCAACCGCCACAGGTGCAGCTGGTGTTTTAGAACCTACTTCAAAGAATGTGTAAGACAAAGTGATTGTCGACACATCTTTTGACAGTTTGGGATCGATCACAAACACCACAGGCCATTGCTTTTTCTCGCCAGGCGCCAAGGTGTATTGGTTAAAGCAGAAACACTCCACTTTGTTGAAATGCGCTGCCGCTTGGCGTGGTGCATAGCTTGGAATGGCTTGGGCGGACATCACGCGGTTTTGCACGTTTTGAAACTCGTACATCACTGTCATCATCTCACCTGGGTGGACTTGCATAGATGACTGCGCTGGCTTAAACATCCAAGGACCACGTGCATTCGCGTCAAATTCGACTGTGATGGTGCGAGTGGTATCAACTTGCGTGTTGGTCGGCTTTGCACGGGCATTGCCAGAACCAAACACTTCGCGCTCACCCAATGCCAAGATATTGATACCAGTGAATTCACAAATCGCACGGTACATCGGTACCAAGGCATAACCAAAGGCAAACATACCAACCGCCACCACGATTAGCTTCTTTAGCATCACCAAATTTTGGCGGATGGGAACCATAAGCTCAGCGATTCAACAACATGATTTTGGCAAAAAAGCCAATAAAGAACACCGCTGCAACAGAGACCAGAATTAGGCCAAGTCGCAGGTTTTGCTTGCGTTGTTGTGGCGTCATCGCAGTTAACCGATCACGCGGGTCGCAGTGGCGTCGAGCTTAGGAGGAGTCTCGAAGGTGTGGAAAGGTGCTGGAGATGGAACTTCCCACTCCAAGCCTTCAGCGGCTTCCCAAGGTTTAGCAGCGGCTTTTTCACCATGTCCCAGCATGGCTGGCAAAACGATGAAGAAGAAGAAATACACCTGGGCAAATCCAAATAAGAACGCGCCAACAGAAGCGATCATATTGAAGTCAGTGAACTGCATTGGGTAGTCAGCGTAGCGACGTGGCATGCCAGCCAACCCTAGGAAGTGCATGGGGAAGAAGGTCACGTTGAAGGCGATCAATGTCCACCAGAAATGGATCTTGCCGCGTGTTTCGTTGTACATCACACCAGTCCACTTTGGACACCAGAAATAAAAGCCTGCAAACATGGCATACAAAGAGCCCGCCACCAACACATAGTGGAAGTGGGCTACCACGTAGTAGGTGTCTTGCACTTGTGTATCAATAGGCGCCAATGACAAAATGAGTCCCGTAAATCCACCCATGGTGAAGACAAATATAAAGCCCACCGCAAACAACATGGGCGTCTCAAATGTCATAGAGCCTTTCCACATGGTGGCGATCCAGTTGAATACCTTCACGCCGGTAGGCACAGCGATCAACATCGTGGAATACATGAAAAACAGTTGGCCTGTGACAGGCATGCCAGTGGCATACATGTGGTGCGCCCACACAATGAAAGACAAAATCGCGATCGACGATGTGGCGTACACCATGGATGCATAACCAAACAATTTCTTGCGGGCAAATGCGGGAATGATGTGGCTGATGATGCCGAAAGCCGGCAAGATCATGATGTACACCTCTGGGTGTCCGAAGAACCAGAAGATGTGCTGGTACATCACGGGGTCGCCACCGCCAGCAGGGTTAAAGAAGGTGGTGCCGAAATGGCGGTCGGTCAATGTCATGGTGATCGCACCAGCCAACACAGGCATCACAGCGATCAACAAATAAGCCGTAATCAACCAAGTCCAAACAAACATCGGCATTTTCATCAATGTCATGCCAGGGGCCCGCATATTGAGAATGGTCACGATGATATTGATAGAACCCATGATTGACGATGCGCCTAGCAAGTGCAGCGCAAAAATTCCAGAGTCCATCGACGGACCCATTTGCAATGTCAAAGGCGCATAG
>JBAXNJ010000033.1:0-9687 GCA_037133815.1 Betaproteobacteria bacterium | reverse complement strand
GCGTGCGTGGGTTTATCCCCACCGCGGGTTCGAATCCCGCCTGCTCCGCCATATGTCAAATGACAGCAAATGTCATTCGCCCGCAGGTACCCTTAGTTACCCGGGCTTTGATTTCAATGTCATAACCAAGACGCGTCAAGCAATCCATCAATTTGCGTTCAGATAAATTGCTGAAATGACCGCGCATCATTTCGGACACTTTGGGTTGAGAGATCCCCATTTGTTTGGCAGCTTCTGTTTGGCTTAGCCCATTTCTTCGAATGGTATTTTGGATCTCAACCACCAAGTTTGCTTTGATCATCAGCTTTTCAGCGTCAGGGATACCAAGGTCCGCAAAAATATTGTCTGAACCTTGATGGACTTCTACATCGTTGATATGTCGAGTTTTCATTTTCGAAGTTCCTTTACATACGCTTGCGCTACTTTCAGTCTTGCTCGGATGATTTCCATCTCTTGCAGTGGAGTTGCTATCCCGCGTTTACTTTTCTTTTGAAAACAATGCAGAACGAAAACTGCTTCGGGAAATTTCACGGTGTAAACAGCGCGATAGGTGCCGCCAATGTCATCTTCAACGACTTCCAGAACTCCCGAACCACCAAAACCTGAGAGCACCTTTGTGGATTCATGTTTACTCCCAATTTGCGCCAGAAATAGTGCAAATCCAAAGACCCGTCTGATTTCGGCCGGCATCACCATCAAGTCTTTAAAACTACCACCTACCCATTCAATCGTTTTTTTGCTGGGATGGGCGGAGGTAATTATGCATGAACTGGTATAGGAAGTGAATTCTAAATTCTTCTTCACTTCAACCGCCTCAATGATTTTTTAAATCGTCAATTTTTAGTTGCCAAGTGAAGTTTTGCAACTACCAAAGTTGGTAGTTCTCATTGAAAATCCGCAAACTAGGTTTAAGCTTTGCGAATTGCTCCGTTATCTAGTAATCAAGAATCAATTCAAAAACGGCGCCACCACCATTTGGCTTAACGCGAATTTTCTCTTCATCATTTAATTTCATTTCCACAGCGCCACCTTTCAGCAGTAATTTCCGCTCTGCAGGCGGAGGCGGATCAATTTCGCTATCCTTTGCTTTCTTTGGCGATGAGCAACCAAGAAACAGGAGGAGCGATGCAAGAAGAAGCACTCTTTGCAGCATAGTGAAACCAATGAATTCCTCAAAGTGTTGGATGTTCTATCTGCTAACGATGCTGAAGCTTAACCTATTAAGGTATAAGCAATATAAAAAGGCGCTAACGTCGCGCCTTTTGCTTAAGAACTACCCTCTTGCGCCTTGCGAATAACGTTTTTCGCGTCGGCGTTGCTATTGGCCGCAGCCGAGCTATTTGGGTTTTGGATAACCAATCCCAACAAGCGTGCACCGTGCTCGACTGCAATAGAACCGTATGAAATATCGCCTTGCACGATAGATTCTTTGTGGAACTCGACGCGCTCTGCTGCGTAAATATTGCCTTCCACCTTACCGGCCACCATAACGCGGTGCGCCGTGATGTCGCCAGAAACCTCGCCGGTCAAGCCAATGGCGACGGTAACTTTGTTGTCTTTGGTGGTTTCGATGTTGCCAACGACTTTGCCGTCAATACGCACACTATCCAGCAATACCAAGCGTCCGTAGATTTGTGTGGTGCGACCAATGATGGTGTCAAAACGCTCTTGCGTTGGCGACAAAGACTTGTCTTTGAGTTTTTCAAACATCTTTGGCCTTTTACTGCTGGTGAAAGAAATCAAGCTTATTGGCTTGACACACTCGTTTGCGGCAACATTTGGGTTGGGTTGAGCACACGGTCATAACGCATGACTTCATAGTGCAAATGGGGGCCAGTAGAACGGCCAGTATTTCCAAGCAAGGCAATAGTTTCATTGCGTTGTACTTTTTGACCGACCTGAACAAGGCGCTTGCTCAAATGGCCATAGCGGGTAGTAAAGCCCTCTATGTGGCTCACTTCCACTACGTTGCCATATGCATGGTCGTATTCGGAACGAATCACCGTACCTGCTGCTGTGGAAACTATGGGAGAACCCACTTCAGATACAAAGTCCAGGCCTTCGTGCATGGCGAGTTGGCCGGTAAATGGATCATTGCGAATACCAAAACCACTTGTGATTCGATAGTCTTTGCCCATCGGAATGGCAGTAGGCAACGCATTAAGCCAACTCAGTTGAGACGCCCAGTTTTGGGCTAAGGTTTTGACCGCGGCTTCTGCTTGGGTGAAATCTTCAAGTGCAGTCTTCATTTCTTGAGATAGAGACTGTGAATTGTTGATTTGTAAACGTGGTGCTATCCAAGGGCCGCCCTTGGCGTCGTCCTTCTTGCTCATCTTGTCACGCAGATTAACAGGCGTTGCAATATCCATGAAACGGTTCTTAAGTGCTTCAAGTTGGTGGATGTTTTGAACGGTGGTATTTAACGTTTCGCGCAACTTGTCTAAACGTTCGCGATAACTGGCTTCTACTTTTTGCTGCTCGGCTTCTGTCGTGACACCGCCGATACTTCTGGCAAAACTGGGGCTGACTTCAATAGCAATACGAAAGCCAATAAAGTGCAACAAGATTCCAAGAAGCACGCATCCAGCAGCGGCAAAAGAAACCCAAACAAACACTTTATGAGCTGTAATGGAAACAGTCCTTACTGAATCAGTAGGTCCCGACATCCACATCAATTGCATACTACGCTCCGCTTATTCATTATTTGAGTGACGGTAAAGTCATCTTTACATTCAGGGAGATGCATTGTAGGTATTTCGAACCATCCTCCAAGCACTTTTTCATTAATTTCATGGAAATAAGTATTTAAGTATTAATTTATTATTTATGTCGACACAAAAGCACAACATCCCTTGGATCGAAGAAAGCGATGCCTTACCGCCCGCGCAGAGTGCATGCACGGATGAAGCCAGTGGCTTAAGGGGATTGGTTGCCGCCGGTGGTGGTTTGTCAGTGCAAAGGTTGTTGGAGGCCTACAGCCACGGGATGTTTCCTTGGTACTCAGAAGGCCAACCTGTTTTATGGTGGTCGCCCACCCCGCGCATGGTGCTAGAGGTTGAAAACTTCAAACTGCACCGGTCATTGCGCAAGACTTTACAAAAGTTTGCCCAACAGCCCTCTGCAAGCATCAAATTTGACAGCGCATTTGACCGCGTCATCGAACATTGCTCTGCATTCAAAAGAGAAGGACAAAAAGGCACTTGGATTTTGGAAGACATGGTTTCGGCCTACCAAGCCTTGCACCGCGCAGGTTTTGCACACAGCGTGGAGACGTGGATAGACGGTAAATTGGTGGGCGGTTTGTATTGCGTGTCGGTTGGCAAAGCCGTATTTGGCGAGTCGATGTTTGCTTTGCAAACCGATGCTTCCAAGATCGCCCTCTCCGCTCTGGTCGCCTTCGCTAAACAACACGGCATCACTTGGATTGACTGCCAGCAAAATACCAAGCATTTGGCCTTTCTTGGCGCGCAAGAAATACCGCAAGCGGCATTTTTGCAAGCAGTGGACAAGGCTGTCACCCAGACAGCACCGGCTTGGGAATTCTTGCCCCTATACTGGAAAAACCTTTTTTAGACGCCCCTGCCGCCGTGACCCATCTCAAGGATTTACCGTTTCAAACATTGCAGTTTTATGCAACGGCGCCTTACCCCTGCAGTTATCTGAGTGACCAAACCGCCCGCTCCCAGGTGGCTACACCCAGTCACTTAATCCACAACGATATTTACTCTGAATTAGTGCGACAAGGGTTTCGTCGAAGTGGGCTGTTCACCTACCGGCCTTACTGCGACAGTTGTAAAGCCTGCGTGCCTTTAAGGATTGACGCAAAGGCGTTCAAGCCAACCCGTAGCCAATCTCGAGCACACAAACGCCACCAAGATTTGCAAGTGCGTGTTTTGCAGTTGGGCTACCACCAGTCGCATTACGACCTATACCTGCGCTACCAAACCAGCAGACATGCGGGTGGCGGTATGGACCAAGACAGCGTGGAGCAATACACGCAGTTCTTATTGCAAAGTCGCGTGAATTCGCGTTTGGTCGAATTCCGTTTGCCAGATGCCGAGCACCCCGAAGGTATTTTGAAAATGGTGTCTATCGTGGATGTACTCAACGACGGCATGTCCGCGGTTTACACATTTTTTGAACCCAACGATGTGGCGAGCTACGGCACTTACAACGTCCTATGGCAGATCGATCAAACCCGCAAAATGGGTTTGTCCTATGTCTATCTAGGCTATTGGATACAGCAAAGCAACAAGATGGATTACAAGTCGCACTTTGCGCCGCATGAGCGTTTAGTAGAAGGCATTTGGGAGGCCTAAATTTCACAAGGTAAAATTGGCGGATGCGTAAATCCACAGTTCCTGCCACGCCCAATATCCAGGTCATAGAGCGCATGTTCGCCTTGATTGACGTGTTAGCCTCCAAAGAAGAAGCGATTTCACTCAAAGAAATCAGTGAAAAAACAGGTCTTCACCCCTCCACCACCCACCGTATCTTGAACGACCTAGCCGTCGGTCGATTTGTAGACCGGCCCGAAGCCGGTAGCTACCGATTGGGCATGCGACTTCTAGAGTTAGGCAATTTAGTCAAAGGCCGCCTCAATGTGCGCGATGTCGCTTTGCTTCCCATGCGTGAATTACACAAACTCACCCAGCAGCCAGTAAACCTCAGCCTGCGACAAGGTGACGAAATTGTTTATGTCGAGCGTGCTTTCAGCGAACGCTCAGGCATGCAAGTGGTACGTGCGATCGGCGGCAGAGCGCCTTTGCATTTGACGTCTGTAGGAAAACTCTTTTTAGCCTTGGATGACCCATCTCGCATCCGTGCTTACGCTACGCGCACAGGTTTGAGTGGACAAACCCGCAACAGCATTACCCAGTTACCAGTTTTAGAGCGCGAACTGGCCAAAGCGCGTCAAAACGGTGTTGCGCGTGACAACGAAGAGTTAGAGCTGGGTGTTCGCTGTATGGCTTCTGGCATTTACGACGACCAAGGCCGTTTGGTCGCGGGATTGTCTATATCGGCTCCCGCCGATCGTTTGGATGAAACTTGGCTACCCAAACTGCAGTTAACGACCCAAGGAATTTCGCGGGCCTTGGGTTTTAAAGGTGCCCCTGACTGAATCTTTAAGTCTGAGGACGAAATGCGTGGTTCACTTCCACCCAACGGCGTACACGCTCTGCATCAGTAATACGACTAAGTTTGCCAGCAGAGTCTAAGAAAACCATGATCAATTTTCGGCCTGCAATTTTGGCTTGCATAACCAAACACTGACCGGCTTCAGATATATATCCAGTCTTTTGCAAGCCGATATCCCAGTTGGGGTTTTTGATCAAACGGTTGGTGGTTTTGTAGTTCAAGGTGTGTTTACCTACCTCCACCTGGTAGCTCGGTGAAGTGGACAACTCACGCAACATGGAATCTTGATATGCGAAAGAAACCAACGTAGCCAAGTCTTTGGCGCTAGATTGATTTTTGCTCGACAGTCCGGTGGGTTCGATATAGCGTGTGTCGCGCATACCCAGCGATGTGGCCTTAGCGTTCATCAAATCAACAAAGGCATTCAGACCACCTGGATAAGTTCTGCCTAGCGCATGGGCCGCGCGATTTTCACTGGCCATCAAGGAAAGATGTAACAACTCGCCACGGGTTAGCGTTGTTCCAACCTTTAAACGTGAACTGCTACCTTTTTCCGTGTCCACGTCGTCTTGGGTAATGGTGATGGACTCCTCCATCGACAACTTAGCTTCGCTGAGCACCACACCGGTCATTAGTTTGGTGATGGAGGCAATCGGCAAGATAGCTTGATCGTTTTTGCTTAACAGCACTTCGTTGGTGTCTTGGTCAATCACATAGGCCACGCTGGACTTCAAATCAAGGTCGTCTGCAGTGGAATGCAAACCAGCGAGTTGACCAAATGATGGCTTCGTGGGAACTACTTTAGACAAACGCTTTGGTCTGGCCTTGGCCAATGTGCGTTTGGATTTTTTTATGGTGGTGCGTTGCTCTGGCGCCGCGAAAGTAGGCACAGCGCATGAGAGGGTGAATAAGCCAATTGATACAGCCAATAGAAGTTGTCTCAAATGCAATCCTTAAACTCTGACTAACAATAATCCTGAGTGTATCAAATATAAAAAATCTCGCAAGATCAAGGACTTGCGAGATAAATTTAATAACCCAGATAAGATGAGGGTTTACCCTTGCGCAGCGACCCGGTCCGATTTGCTTTGCAATTTGTTCAAGGCACTGAGATAAGCCTTGGCAGAAGCAACCACGATATCGGGGTCAGAGCCCACCCCGTTAACCACGCGACCGCTGTTTTGCAAACGTACAGTCACTTCCCCTTGGCTCTCGGTGGAGCCACTGATAGCGTTGACCGAATACAGCACCATCTCTGCACCGCTTTTGACATGCGACTCAATCGCTTTGAGGGATGCATCTACTGGCCCATTGCCATCCGATTCGCCGCGCACTTCCTGCCCTGCGATGGTGAAAACCACGTGGGCGTGCGGGCGCTCACCTGTTTCACTGTGTTGTGCCAATGACACAAAAGCGAACTGCTCTTTGTCATTGAGGACGCTTTCTTCACTCACCAAGGCCAATATGTCTTCGTCAAAGATATCGCTTTTACGGTCTGCCAACTCTTTGAATCTAGAAAATGCAGCATTGATCTCGCTTTCACTTTCCATTTGAACGCCGAGTTCTTCCAAGCGTTGTTTGAAGGCGTTACGACCGCTGAGCTTGCCCAAAACAATCTTGTTGGCACTCCAACCTACATCTTCCGCACGCATGATTTCATAGGTGTCGCGCGCTTTGAGCACGCCGTCTTGGTGAATGCCGGAGGCGTGGGCAAAGGCGTTGGCACCGACAACCGCTTTATTGGGTTGCACCACAAAGCCTGTTGTTTGGCTCACCATGCGGCTCGCGGCAAGTATCTGTTTGGTGTCGATACCAAGGCTCAAGTCGAAATAGTCTTTGCGGGTTTTGACTGCCATCACAACTTCTTCTAAGGAGCAATTACCTGCGCGCTCACCCAAACCATTGATCGTGCATTCCACTTGACGTGCACCGCCAATCTTGACGCCGGCCAATGAATTGGCCACCGCCATACCTAAGTCATTGTGGCAATGGACGGACCAAATGGCTTTGTCGCTATTAGGAATACGCTCACGCAAAGTTTTGATGAAGTTGCCGTACAACTCGGGCACGGCATAGCCGACGGTGTCCGGCACGTTGATGGTGCTCGCACCTTCTGCAATGACAGCTTCAAGGACGCGGCAAAGAAAATCCATATCGCTGCGATACCCGTCTTCAGGACTGAATTCAACATCACCCATCAAATTGCGCGCAAAACGCGTCGATTGCTTCGCTTGCTCAAAAACTTGATCAGGCGACATGCGTAATTTCTTTTCCATGTGCAATGCACTGGTAGCAAGAAAAATATGAATACGCGCATTGGCTGCGCCTTGCAAAGCCTCTGCTGCGCGTGAAATATCGCGATCATTGGCACGCGCTAGTGAACAAATCGTTGAGTCCTTAATAGCATTTGCAATGGACTTAACACAGTCAAAGTCACCATTTGAGCTAGCAGCAAAGCCTGCTTCTATGACATCGACTTTGAGACGCTCCAACTGACGGGCAATACGTAGTTTTTCATCACGCGTCATCGATGCGCCAGGCGACTGTTCGCCGTCACGCAAAGTAGTATCAAAAATAATGAGCTTGTCAGTCATGGTCAGAACTCCTTGTCAATCTTTAAAACTTGCAGCTGGTGCACCCCACAAAGCAAAAGGCCCGCTGCGTTTGCATACGGGCCTTGTGTGGATTTGCGCGTGCGCTACCAATTCCGCCCGTTGGGGGAAAGCAGTAGTAGAGCCAGCAAAAATTTGTTCATGTCTTGAATTTAACACAATCTCGAACACTGTAGGGCCTTCACTTATGCAGACCTTCTTCATCTGGTTCATCGGTGGAGGTGCTGATCACACTGGTTTGCAAGCCTTTGGCTTTTCTCCAGGCATAGAGAACGTAACCACTCAAGCCGTACATCACAAACAAAGCAAACAACACCACAGGCGGATGGATATTGATCACACCGATAGCCAAAGCAATGCATACGATGACTACAAAGGGCACGCTTTTCTTCATGCGCAGGTCTTTGAAGCTGTAAAACGGCGCGTTGGTCACCATCGTCAAGCCAGCAAACAAACACATGGCAAAGGTGAACCACACCACGTCTGCACCTTTGTAACCCATGTCATTCATGAGCCAAATAAAACCCATGACCAAGGCTGCCGCAGCGGGCGATGGCAGCCCTTGAAAAAATCGTCTATCAACCACTGCGGTGTTGACATTGAATCTGGCCAAGCGCAAAGCTGCACATGAGCAATAGACAAATGCAGCCATCCAACCCCAGCGACCAATGCCTTTGAGCGCCCATTCATAGGAGATCAAAGCAGGTGCGGCGCCGAAAGATACCATGTCGGCGAGTGAATCCATTTGTTCGCCAAATGCGCTCTGCGTATTAGTCATTCGAGCGACGCGTCCGTCCAAGCTGTCAAGCACCATGGCGCAAAACACGCCAATCGCTGCCATCTCGAAACGGTCGTTCATCGCCATGACGATTGAATAGAAACCTCCAAACAAAGCGGCCAAGGTAAACAAGTTAGGCAGAACATAGATGCCCTTGCTCGGCTTGTGCGGTGCTTCGTCCGCTGAATGTTGAGAGGAATCAGGCATGCAGATCGATCAGTTACGGGTTTGGTCAACTAGCTTGTTCTTGGCGATCCAAGGCATCATGGCGCGCAATTTGGCTCCTACCACTTCAATTTGGTGCTCAGCGGTATTACGACGACGTGCTGTCATGCTTGGGTAGTTCAAGCGACCTTCTTGGATGAACATCTTCGCGTAGTCACCGTTTTGAATGCGCTTTAGCGCATGCTTCATAGCAGCACGGCTTTCTTCGTTGATCACTTCGGGGCCAGTAACGTATTCGCCAAATTCCGCGTTGTTCGAGATCGAGTAGTTCATGTTGGCGATACCGCCTTCATAGATCAAGTCAACGATCAATTTCAATTCATGCAAGCACTCGAAGTAGGCCATTTCTGGCGCGTAGCCGGCTTCCACCAACGTTTCGAAACCCATTTTCAACAGTTCAACGGCACCACCGCACAAAACGGCTTGCTCGCCGAACAAGTCGGTCTCAGTCTCTTCTTTAAAGTTGGTTTCAATGATGCCGGCCCTGCCGCCACCATTGGCCATCGCGTAGCTCAAAGCCAAATCACGGGCTTTGCCGCTCTTGTCTTGGTGCACAGCCACGAGATGGGGCACGCCGCCGCCTTGGGTGTAGGTGCTACGAACCGTGTGGCCTGGAGCCTTGGGAGCCACCATCCATACGTCGATGTCCGCGCGAGGAATGACTTGGTTGTAATGCACATTAAATCCATGGGCAAATGCCAAAGAAGCGCCTTGCTTCATGTTGGGAGCCACGTTGTTGGTGTACACCTCGCCGATTTGCTCGTCAGGCAACAAGATCATGACAACATCAGCCATCTTCACTGCGTCGTTGACTTCCACAACGGTCAAGCCGGCTTTGCCAACTTTGTCCCATGAAGCGCCACCTTTGCGCAAGCCAACCACGACTTTGACGCCGCTGTCGTTTAAGTTTTGCGCGTGCGCATGGCCTTGTGA
>JBAXNJ010000032.1:0-9724 GCA_037133815.1 Betaproteobacteria bacterium | reverse complement strand
TTTTGGCAGGTTGTCGCGCAGGGGTACTTTTCCGTTCGTCAACAGCATCGACCATCTAGGCGGCTTCGCTAATTCCTTGGACGGTTTGGCCACGATGTATGACGCCCTGCAAAGCCCTGATGCGCTAGACCCTGGTTGTCACGTCAAGAAAGTTGAACCCGTATTACCCTCTTTGCAACAAGGCACACAAGGTTTGCGTATTGGTGTCCTGAATGGCTTCTTTGAAGATAACGCGTCGCCCCAAGCACGCGTGGTTGTCGCCACTGCAGCAAAAGCCTTAGGCGCGCATGCGCAAGTGGAATGGCCTGACGCCACCTTAGGACGCATCGCCGCATTCATCATTACGGCCAGCGAAGGCGGCGCATTGCACTTAGACAATTTGCGCCACCGCATTGAAGAAATGGAGCCTCTTTCTGTAGACCGTTTTATGTCGGGCGCATTGCAACCCGCTGCTTGGTATATCAAAGCGCAAAGATTTCGCCGCATTTACCGCGATAAGGTCAACGCACTATTTGAGAACTGGGACGTGCTCTTGGCGCCCGCCACACCGGTGAGCGCACCGGTCATAGGCACCGACTGGTTGGAAATCCAAGGACAAACATTACCCAGCCGCGCGGCCATGGGTTTGTTGACGCAACCTATTTCGTTTGCCGGTTGTCCTGTGGTGGCTGCCCCCATGTGGCCAAGCTTGAACGATGACCTGCCATTGGGTATTCAAATCATCTCCGCCCCTTGGCGCGAAGATTTGGCATTTCGTGTAGCCAAACAATTAGAAACCTTAGGCGTTTGCCATTTGAAGAAAGTCGAGTTGTAAATGCAGATTAATTTGCCACATGTTTTGGCTGAAATGGAAGTTGCCTTCGCCCGCTATGAAGACGCTTTGGTGAACAACAAAGTGGACGTTCTAGACGAATTGTTTTGGAATAGCCCACACACCTTGCGCTACGGCATCGCAGAAAACTTATATGGCTTTGAAGCTATTCAGGCTTTTCGCGCGTCGAGGCCTTCTCAAGGTCTGCAACGCACTTGCATGAATGCCGTGATCACCACTTATGGTGAAGACTTTGCCACCGCCAATACCGAGTTTCAAAGAGATGGTGTTGCGCGCTCAGGTCGTCAAAGCCAAACTTGGATGCGCACGCCAGAGGGTTGGCGGGTGGTTGCGGCGCATGTGAGTTTGCTTAGCGTTTAGCGAAATTAATCCACTAACAAACTAACTATTCCAACGTAATCTTTTGCGTTTGAATGAGCTTGCAAAATTCAAACAAACTGGAAATGGTGCAAGGGTGCATCCCACAACATAGTGGCTCGCTCTTGCTCCGAGAACTGGTTTTCAAACACCTTCAACATCGGACCGTAATCTAATCGATACGGCGCTTTGAGGTAAGGCCAGTCAGAAGCCCACACGCAGTTCTGTGTACCGAAGTTTTTCACCAGCGCATCTATAAATGGTTGAACATCCGCAAATGGATAAACCATTTGAGAAAACTTGGCGTAGCCGGAAATCTTGACAACAGCACTGCCCTCGCGGCCCAAAGTTAACAATGCTTGAAAGCCTGCTTGCTCTGTACCTTGCTCCAAGGAAGGCCGCCCGCAATGGTCTATCAAAATCTTGCCCCCCACGCGATGGATCATGGGGAAAAATTGAAGCAGCAAATCTTTTTCAACTTGAAATTGCGCCCACATATTGCGTTTCTTTAATCGCAACAACAAGGGTTCCAGATCTGCATAAAAATCAAAACCCATCAAAGAGGGATTGAATGCAATGCCAATCACGCCTTGTGACTGCAACGCGTCTAGTTGGGTATCAGAACAATCGTTAGGTACAACGGCAATGCCTTTGAAACACCCTTTGCTGTTGGCAATGGCATCTAACAAACAAGCGTTGTCTGTGCCGTAACCAGAATTGGGGCCGACGAGCAATGCATGGTGAACAGCATAGCAGTCCATCAATTCTTGAAAATAGGCGGCGTTGCCCATCTCCTGACCTGCAGGGCGATAACCCACATCAGGGTGGTATGGGAAACGCGTGGGGTCTAAAACATGGCAATGGGAATCGATCTTTTTGTCAGAAAGAATACCCATATTAGAAAGTCGCCAACACAGCTTTTCTTAAATCTTCGGTGATCTCGGGCAAGACACCAAACCACGCTTTGAACGCGGGACGCGCTTGGTTCAACAACATACCCAAACCATTGACTGTGGGGTTACCGCGCAGGCGAGCAGTTTCCAGTAAAGGCGTTTCTAGTGGAATATAAATAGCGTCAGACACCAGCGCGGTCAATGGCAAGGCATCCAACGACACATCGAGCGCAGGCTGGCCATACATGCCTTGGTTGGTGGTGTTGATCAACATGGCAGCGCCACGCATCGCTTCATTGCGCTCGCTCCAGTCAAACACTTTCACGACAGACTCCACACCTGCTGTCAACTCTTGGGCTTTAGATATGGTGCGATTCACCAAGCGAATTTCTTTGGCACCTTCGTCCACCAAGCTCAACACAATTGCGCGTGCAGCACCACCTGACCCTAAAACCAAAATGGGACCAGCGTCTGCACGCCAATCGGGTTGGGCATCTTTCACGCATTGGATATAGCCATAGCCATCGTTATTGAATCCGTGCAAGGCACCATCTTCTTGCACCACGATGCAATTGATCGCACCCATACGCTTTGCCAATGGGTCGATGTGGTCCATCATCTTCATCGCGTGCACTTTGTGAGGCAAGGTGATATTGCACCCTGCCAAACCCAGCGCAGACAAACCATGAACGGCAGCCTCCAAGTTCTTGAGCTCCACAGGAAAGTGTCCATACGCACCTTTGATGCCGTACTTGGCTAACCAATAGTTATGCAAGATGGGCGAGCGTGATTGGTAGATGGGCATGCCCATCACACCTGCGAGTTTGAACTTGTTGCTGTCAGACATGTTTTCGATTGCAGTTTTATTTTTTATTAACAGGGGGCAATATTTCGCTTACCACTTGCTTGCCGTTAACCACTTTGGTGAGGTAACTTTCACGGTCCAAGTCGCCATTGGTGTCGTAAGAAAGGTCTAGCAATAAACCAGGGTTTGTTTTGGCAGACAAGCTGACGTTCTTCATGGCAGCAGCAAATGCTTTGGAATCAAACTTACCGATCTTCTCAGTCACTGCCTTGACGGTGTACATGCCGATATAGCCTTTCAAACCATTGTGGTCTGAACGTGATTTGAATTCCTTTTGGAATGATTCGTCAAATTTCTTGACCAAAGGTTGTGGCGCATCAGCAGTCAAACCCACGTGGGCAATCGCACCATTGGCAGCATCACCGGCCAACTCAATCACTTTTTGGCTGGTCAAGACGGTTTCGCCAATCACTGGCTTGCTATAGCCTTGTTTTTTAAGTTCTCGTAATAAGCGTGCAGACTCTTCTTCGTTGGTATAGGCAAACAGTGCGTCGCCATTAGATTGCTTTGCCTTGATCACCACGCTACTGAAATCCACCTGACCTGGGTCGCTAGAAATATCTGCACCGATCTTGATGCCGCGCGCTTCTAATGACTTGATGATCAAGTCGCGACCACCTTTGCCGAAGTCGTTGTTCACATAGACCACGTCCACCACTTTGGCTTTGACCGTGTCTTTGATGTAGTTGGCAATCTTGGGCATGGCCGTTGATTGTGTGAAAGACGTTCTGAAAACATAGGGATTTCCCTGCTGGGTAATCGCTGCGGCCTCTCCGCCTGTGAAGTTAGGAATTTCAGCACGCTTGGTGGACGCCATGCTGACCAAAATAGAGCCGGAGAAAACAGGGCCCATCACCACATACGCGCCGTCGTCTACAGCTTTGTCTGCCAAGCCTTTGGCAACGCCAGGGTTGGATTGGGTGTCAAACGAGTTGTAGTCAATTTTTTTACCCAAGATACCGCCAGCGGCGTTAATTTCTTTGACGGCAAGTTTGATGCCGTTATCAAAATTGGTGCCAGAGGTGGCGCCCGTGCCGGTGAGTTCCACGAGGCCAACGATTTTCACGTTTTGGGCAAAGGCTAAAGAACTGAGTGAAATCGCCGCCACAAGGGCTGTTTGAATGAATTTTTTCATCTTTGTCTCCTGTTTTTTTGAATAAAGGTCGCATCATAGCCATGGCTACATTGCACCTTAGATTATTACAAGTTAGTAATTGCACTGTTAGGAGGCAGTCATCGGTCAAAATCAACACATGGACGTACTGCTTATAGAAGATGAACAAAAAATTGCTGACTTTGTCATCGCAGGCTTTGCAGCTGCCAACATCACGACCCACCATGAACTCGATGGCTTTAGAGGTCTGAACACCGCATTGATCAAAACATTTGACGCCATCGTGCTCGATGTGGGGCTGCCCTTACTAGACGGCTTTCAGGTCATACAGGAATACCGCAAAAAAGAATTCACCACCCCCGTCATCATGCTCACAGCTAGAACAGAGCTCGATGACCGGCTCAAGGTATTTCAGTCTGGGGCTGATGACTACATGCCCAAGCCGTTTTTTGTCGAAGAGTTGATCATCCGTCTTCATACATTGGTGCAACGCAAAGTCGGCAACATTGAAAAAAACATTGACCAAAGTGGTATTTCTTTAGATCGTTTTACGCGTGTGGCCACCTACCAAGAACGCACGGTGAACTTGACGCAAAGAGAGTTCATGCTGTTGGAATGTTTGATGCTCTCGCCTGGGCAAATTTTTTCTCGCCAACAAATACTTAAACGCTCTTGGGGCATCGAGTTTGATACCGGCACCAATATTGTGGACGTCTGCATACAACGCATTAGAAAAAAACTGTCTGATACTGACCCCAAAAATCTGCAACCCTTTCCTATTGAATCCATTCGTGGCGTGGGCCCACGCCACGAATGGATTCAATAGGAAAGGGTTGCAGATTTTTGGGGTCAGTATCAGACAGTTTTTTTCTAATGCGTTGTATGCAGACGTCCACAATATTGGTGCCGGTATCAAACTCGATGCCCCAAGAGCGTTTAAGTATTTGTTGGCGAGAAAAAATTTGCCCAGGCGAGAGCATCAAACATTCCAACAGCATGAACTCTCTTTGCGTCAAGTTCACCGTGCGTTCTTGGTAGGTGGCCACACGCGTAAAACGATCTAAAGAAATACCACTTTGGTCAATGTTTTTTTCAATGTTGCCGACTTTGCGTTGCACCAATGTATGAAGACGGATGATCAACTCTTCGACAAAAAACGGCTTGGGCATGTAGTCATCAGCCCCAGACTGAAATACCTTGAGCCGGTCATCGAGCTCTGTTCTAGCTGTGAGCATGATGACGGGGGTGGTGAATTCTTTTTTGCGGTATTCCTGTATGACCTGAAAGCCGTCTAGTAAGGGCAGCCCCACATCGAGCACGATGGCGTCAAATGTTTTGATCAATGCGGTGTTCAGACCTCTAAAGCCATCGAGTTCATGGTGGGTCGTGATGTTGGCAGCTGCAAAGCCTGCGATGACAAAGTCAGCAATTTTTTGTTCATCTTCTATAAGCAGTACGTCCATGTGTTGATTTTGACCGATGACTGCCTCCTAACAGTGCAATTACTAACTTGTAATAATCTAAGGTGCAATGTAGCCATGGCTATGATGCGACCTTTATTCAAAAAAACAGGAGACAAAGATGAAAAAATTCATTCAAACAGCCCTTGTGGCGGCGATTTCACTCAGTTCTTTAGCCTTTGCCCAAAACGTGAAAATCGTTGGCCTCGTGGAACTCACCGGCACGGGCGCCACCTCTGGCACCAATTTTGATAACGGCATCAAACTTGCCGTCAAAGAAATTAACGCCGCTGGCGGTATCTTGGGTAAAAAAATTGACTACAACTCGTTTGACACCCAATCCAACCCTGGCGTTGCCAAAGGCTTGGCAGACAAAGCTGTAGACGACGGCGCGTATGTGGTGATGGGCCCTGTTTTCTCCGGCTCTATTTTGGTCAGCATGGCGTCCACCAAGCGTGCTGAAATTCCTAACTTCACAGGCGGAGAGGCCGCAGCGATTACCCAGCAGGGAAATCCCTATGTTTTCAGAACGTCTTTCACACAATCAACGGCCATGCCCAAGATTGCCAACTACATCAAAGACACGGTCAAAGCCAAAGTGGTGGACGTGGTCTATGTGAACAACGACTTCGGCAAAGGTGGTCGCGACTTGATCATCAAGTCATTAGAAGCGCGCGGCATCAAGATCGGTGCAGATATTTCTAGCGACCCAGGTCAGGTGGATTTCAGTAGCGTGGTGATCAAGGCAAAGCAATCTAATGGCGACGCACTGTTTGCCTATACCAACGAAGAAGAGTCTGCACGCTTATTACGAGAACTTAAAAAACAAGGCTATAGCAAGCCAGTGATTGGCGAAACCGTCTTGACCAGCCAAAAAGTGATTGAGTTGGCCGGTGATGCTGCCAATGGTGCGATTGCCCACGTGGGTTTGACTGCTGATGCGCCACAACCTTTGGTCAAGAAATTTGACGAATCATTCCAAAAGGAATTCAAATCACGTTCAGACCACAATGGTTTGAAAGGCTATATCGGCATGTACACCGTCAAGGCAGTGACTGAGAAGATCGGTAAGTTTGATTCCAAAGCATTTGCTGCTGCCATGAAGAACGTCAGCTTGTCTGCCAAAACAAACCCTGGTTTATTGCTAGACCTTTCTTACGACACCAATGGCGACTTGGACCGTGAAAGTTACCTCACCAAAGTGGTTAACGGCAAGCAAGTGGTAAGCGAAATATTGCCCCCTGTTAATAAAAAATAAAACTGCAATCGAAAACATGTCTGACAGCAACAAGTTCAAACTCGCAGGTGTGATGGGCATGCCCATCTACCAATCACGCTCGCCCATCTTGCATAACTATTGGTTAGCCAAGTACGGCATCAAAGGTGCGTATGGACACTTTCCTGTGGAGCTCAAGAACTTGGAGGCTGCCGTTCATGGTTTGTCTGCGCTGGGTTTGGCAGGGTGCAATATCACCTTGCCTCACAAAGTGCACGCGATGAAGATGATGGACCACATCGACCCATTGGCAAAGCGTATGGGTGCGATCAATTGCATCGTGGTGCAAGAAGATGGTGCCTTGCACGGATTCAATAACGATGGCTATGGCTATATCCAATGCGTGAAAGATGCCCAACCCGATTGGCGTGCAGACGCTGGTCCCATTTTGGTTTTAGGGTCAGGTGGTGCTGCACGCGCAATTGTGTTGAGCTTGGTGGACGAAGGTGCCAAAGAAATTCGCTTGGTGAATCGCACCATATCTAAAGCCCAAGAGTTGACAGCAGGTGTGGAGTCTGTCGTGAAAGTGTTTGACTGGAGCGAGCGCAATGAAGCGATGCGTGGCGCTGCCATGTTGATCAACACCACCAACCAAGGCATGTATGGCCAGCCTGCGCTCGATGTGTCGTTGGATGCCTTGCCATTGACCGCGCTGGTGTCTGACGCTATTTATATTCCACTAGAAACGCCTTTACTGGAAACTGCTCGCCTGCGCGGTAACCCCACAGTCAATGGTTTGGGTATGTTGTTGAACCAAGCGCGTCCCGCGTTCAAAGCGTGGTTTGGTGTCTTGCCCGAGATCACCGAAGATTTAAGAAAAGCTGTGTTGGCGACTTTCTAATATGGGTATTCTTTCTGACAAAAAGATCGATTCCCATTGCCATGTTTTAGACCCCACGCGTTTCCCATACCACCCTGATGTGGGTTATCGCCCTGCAGGTCAGGAGATGGGCAACGCCGCCTATTTTCAAGAATTGATGGACTGCTATGCTGTTCACCATGCATTGCTCGTCGGCCCCAATTCTGGTTACGGCACAGACAACGCTTGTTTGTTAGATGCCATTGCCAACAGCAAAGGGTGTTTCAAAGGCATTGCCGTTGTACCTAACGATTGTTCTGATACCCAACTAGACGCGTTGCAGTCACAAGGCGTGATTGGCATTGCATTCAATCCCTCTTTGATGGGTTTTGATTTTTATGCAGATCTGGAACCCTTGTTGTTGCGATTAAAGAAACGCAATATGTGGGCGCAATTTCAAGTTGAAAAAGATTTGCTGCTTCAATTTTTCCCCATGATCCATCGCGTGGGGGGCAAGATTTTGATAGACCATTGCGGGCGGCCTTCCTTGGAGCAAGGTACAGAGCAAGCAGGCTTTCAAGCATTGTTAACTTTGGGCCGCGAGGGCAGTGCTGTTGTCAAGATTTCCGGCTACGCCAAGTTTTCTCAAATGGTTTATCCATTTGCGGATGTTCAACCATTTATAGATGCGCTGGTGAAAAACTTCGGTACACAGAACTGCGTGTGGGCTTCTGACTGGCCTTACCTCAAAGCGCCGTATCGATTAGATTACGGTCCGATGTTGAAGGTGTTTGAAAACCAGTTCTCGGAGCAAGAGCGAGCCACTATGTTGTGGGATGCACCCTTGCACCATTTCCAGTTTGTTTGAATTTTGCAAGCTCATTCAAACGCAAAAGATTACGTTGGAATAGTTAGTTTGTTAGTGGATTAATTTCGCTAAACGCTAAGCAAACTCACATGCGCCGCAACCACCCGCCAACCCTCTGGCGTGCGCATCCAAGTTTGGCTTTGACGACCTGAGCGCGCAACACCATCTCTTTGAAACTCGGTATTGGCGGTGGCAAAGTCTTCACCATAAGTGGTGATCACGGCATTCATGCAAGTGCGTTGCAGACCTTGAGAAGGCCTCGACGCGCGAAAAGCCTGAATAGCTTCAAAGCCATATAAGTTTTCTGCGATGCCGTAGCGCAAGGTGTGTGGGCTATTCCAAAACAATTCGTCTAGAACGTCCACTTTGTTGTTCACCAAAGCGTCTTCATAGCGGGCGAAGGCAACTTCCATTTCAGCCAAAACATGTGGCAAATTAATCTGCATTTACAACTCGACTTTCTTCAAATGGCAAACGCCTAAGGTTTCTAATTGTTTGGCTACACGAAATGCCAAATCTTCGCGCCAAGGGGCGGAGATGATTTGAATACCCAATGGCAGGTCATCGTTCAAGCTTGGCCACATGGGGGCAGCCACCACAGGACAACCGGCAAACGAAATAGGTTGCGTCAACAAACCCATGGCCGCGCGGCTGGGTAATGTTTGTCCTTGGATTTCCAACCAGTCGGTGCCTATGACCGGTGCGCTCACCGGTGTGGCGGGCGCCAAGAGCACGTCCCAGTTCTCAAATAGTGCGTTGACCTTATCGCGGTAAATGCGGCGAAATCTTTGCGCTTTGATATACCAAGCAGCGGGTTGCAATGCGCCCGACATAAAACGGTCTACAGAAAGAGGCTCCATTTCTTCAATGCGGTGGCGCAAATTGTCTAAGTGCAATGCGCCGCCTTCGCTGGCCGTAATGATGAATGCGGCGATGCGTCCTAAGGTGGCGTCAGGCCATTCCACTTGCGCATGCGCGCCTAAGGCTTTTGCTGCAGTGGCGACAACCACGCGTGCTTGGGGCGACGCGTTATCTTCAAAGAAGCCATTCAGGACACCAATACGCAAACCTTGTGTGCCTTGTTGCAAAGAGGGTAATACGGGTTCAACTTTCTTGACGTGACAACCAGGGTCTAGCGCATCAGGGCTTTGCAGGGCGTCATACATCGTGGCCAAACCGTCCAAGGAATTAGCGAAGCCGCCTAGATGGTCGATGCTGTTGACGAACGGAAAAGTACCCCTGCGCGACAACCTGCCAAAA
>JBAXNJ010000031.1:0-9800 GCA_037133815.1 Betaproteobacteria bacterium | reverse complement strand
AGTTTGTATAGCGAGGCCAGCTTCTAAGCTGTCCAAGACAGGAAGCAGGCTGTCGGCGAAGCTCTCGAGTGCGAACTTGCGCGCTTTGGAGACTTCTTCATCCGCTCGGCGACGGGCGTTTTGCACCTCGGCCTGGCCGCGGACAAATTGGTCTTGTAATTCAGCGACTTTGGCTTGAAGAATGGCTACTTCTGCTTGGGCAGCGGCTAAGGGGTCGTGTGGCTCAGAGCTATCAGACGGTGGGGCGCCAGTTGGCTGCGCACCCGCATGCGCGGAACTGCCAGTTGGGGGAGCCGGGTCGCTCGGTTGCGCGTGACCTTGCGATTGCAAGGGATGCAAAGGGTCGTTATGAGATTGTGGGTCTGACATAGTCTTTAAACAGGTAATCTGGGGAGGCTGGAGTTGTTAAGGAATTGAGGGCAAAAACCACAAGTTC
This sequence comes from Betaproteobacteria bacterium, assembly GCA_037133815.1. Classification (GTDB taxonomy): domain Bacteria; phylum Pseudomonadota; class Gammaproteobacteria; order Burkholderiales; family Burkholderiaceae_C; genus Limnohabitans. The sequence continues at coordinate 9,364 of JBAXNJ010000031.1, read as the reverse complement.
AAGAGGAAAAAGGTCAAAAAACGACCAAAGAGAAGCAAAAAGGGGGCTGTAGAGCCCCCTCTTTAAAATAGAAAAGAATTTATTCGACTGCGATCAACTCGACATCAAACTTTAAAGTGGCGTTGGGGGGAATTGCACCACCGGCACCGCGCGCACCGTAGCCGAGTTCGGGGGGGATGATGAGGGTGCGTTGTCCGCCAATCTTCATACCTTGGACGCCTTCGTCCCAGCCCTTGATCACCATGCCAGCACCAAGCGAAAACTCAAACGGATCGTTACGGTCACGGCTCGAATCAAACTTGGCGCCTTGCTCGCCGTCTTCATACAGCCAGCCGGTGTAATGCACGGTGACAAATTGGCCAGATGCGGCTTCGTCGCCATCCCCCACGACGGAGTCGGTGAATTGCAAGCCGGAGGGTGTGGTGTTCATGTGACGTCCTTTTAATAGTCAAGCAAAAAAGCTTGCCAGTGTACTCACAGATAAATCTTTTGCAGCAAGCGCGCCAAAGTTTGGCGCTCGCTTTCGGTTAATAAAGATGTGGCTTTGAGCCCAGAGTCCATGGCTGTTTTCTCCGCTGCTTGGATTAGCGCCTCACCGCTTTCGGTCAGCGTCAGCCCCATGGCGCGTCCGTCGGAGGGATGCGGCGCGCGGTCTACCAATTGGCGTTTTTCAAAGTTCTTCAAAAAAACCACCATATTGGGCGGCAAAATATTGAGTGCTTGGCACAACTGGCGCGAGGTAGTACCTGGGTTGTGCCTAATTAAAGAGAGCACAGAAAAATCAACAGGTCGCAAATCAAAACTGGCCATATCGACGTGGAATTGCTCGATGATGGCCAGCGAGGCTCGGCGGGCGTTATAGCCGAGCAAACTTTGCAAAAACGCCGCGTCCAATTTAAGACTCAGCGGTAAATCCAATACGTTTGACGATCGGTCCCCATGCGTCAAATTGTTTTTTCATATCACGGGCTATGTCTTCTGGGCTACCACCTACTGGCACCATGCCTGATAGGCCAAGGCCTTCGATAACACCCTTGTCTTTAAGCGCTAAGTTCATCGCGGCATTGGCTGCAGAGACAACAGACGCCGGCGTTTTTGCGGGAGCGAAGAGCCCGAACCATTCTTCGACGATCAAGTCAGAGAATCCTTGCTCGATGAAGGTGGGAACTTCTGGCACAAACGCAGAACGTGTGCGACCTGAGGTAGCGAGTATCCGAATTTTTCCTGCCTTGTGATTCGCAATGAAGTCGCCATGCGGCGTGAACATAGAAGCGAGTTGTCCGCCGATCATGTCTGCAATGCCCGGAACCGAACCGCGGTAAGGGATGTGCTTGAGGTCGACATTGTTGTTCAAGCCCAATAAGGCGCCCAAGAAGTGTGGCGTTGATCCTGCAGCGGGCGAACCGTAGCTAGCGTCGTTTGGATTGGCTTTAGCCCAAGCCAAGTAGTCTTTGACGGTTTTTACTGTAGCTGGAACCATGGGCCCAACTGCTAGTCCGTGAGACAACATGGATGCCATGCCCACAGGCGCAAAGTCTTTGAAGGGGTCGTAGCTCAGCTTGCTGTAGATGTGTGGATAAATTGCCATCATGGAGTAGGGCGTGAGCAACAAGGTTGCGCCGTCTGGGTTAGCGGCTTTGACGGTGTCCACCGCTATACGGCCAGCGGCGCCGGTTTTGTTTTCTACTACGGCTGACTTGGTGTAGTTGGTGCCGCCCATCTTGTCGCCAACACGGCGGCTGGTGACGTCGGCACTTCCGCCAGCGGGAAAGCCGTTGACGATCTTGACGACTTCCAAAGGCAAAGCACCTTGGGCGAATGCGCTCCAAGGGGTGAGTGCGCTGGCTGCGGCTGGAACCAGGGCGGCTTGGATAAATTGACGGCGGTTGTTTTTCATAGTGGTCTCCTAGTGATGTTTAACTTGAGGTTGAGGGAAAAAAATATACGGCGCAGTCCCCGCATGCAGTGCCTGTACCAAACTGTCTCGGTGTTTGAGCACCGCGCGTTGGTTGATCGAACCCTTATCGGTCACTTCGCCCTTGTCGATAGAGGGTGGCTCGCTCAGCAACACCATCCGCGCCAAGCGTGAGGCGCTGCCAGTGTTGGTTTGAGCCAATCCATTAAGGACATTTTGAAAATGCGCCAATACGGGTGCACTAGCTAAAACTTCTGCCATGCTCGCATCAGCGCTAAGCCCACTCAATCCTCGCACAGTGGCAGTGGGAAAAATCATGGCGCCTACTTCATGCATATTCAAACCAGTGATAACCGCGTCTTGCACGTAGGGCGCACCGGCCGCGATGATCTTGCCGCGCAATGGGCCCACGCTTACAAAAGTGCCGGTTGCCAGTTTGAAGTCTTCTGCAATGCGTCCGTCAAATTTTAGGCCTTGGTGGACGTCGTTTTCATCGATCCACTTCACTGCGTCGCCCGTGCAGAAAAAGCCTTCTTCGTCAAAAGCTTGTTGGGTTTCTTGCGGTGCACGCCAATAGCCTGTGGCAATGTTAGGACCTTTGTAGCGCACCTCCACTTTGTCGCTGTTGGGAACGAGTTTGAGTTCCATGCCTGGAGTAGGCACGCCCAAGTCACCCGCTTTCACAAAGGGGCTGGTAACAAAGATGGCAAACGGACCAGACTCAGTCATGCCCAGGCCTGTTCCCATGACGATGCGCTCGCCGACCTCGCGTTCTTGGCTTTCGTGCAAGCTGTCCCAAATGGGTTGCGCAAGTGCAGCACCTGCATAGAAAAACATTTGTACGCGGCTGAGCAGGTTTTTGCGCAAAGCGTCATCGGTTTTCATGGCGATGGCGATGGCTTCAAAACCTGTGGGCACATTGAAGTAAACCGTAGGTGCAATCTCACGTAAGTTGCGCAAGGTCTCGCCCATGAGCGCGGGTGTGGGTTTGCCTTCATCGATATAGAGCGTGCCGCCGTGGTAGAGCACCATGCCGAAGTTGTGATTGCCGCCAAAGGTGTGGTTCCAAGGCAGCCAGTCGACCAATACGGGTGGCGTTTCAGCAAGCACCGGCATGGATTGCGCCATTTGCTGCTGGTTGGCGCACCACAAACGCTGGGTGTTGACCACCGCTTTGGGTAATTTGGTAGAGCCTGAGGTGAACAAAAATTTCGCAATCGTGTCAGGGCCAGTCGCTTGCATGGCTGCGTCCACCGCGGGCGTGGCTTGTGTGGTGAGCAAGTCTTCAAAAGTGGTTGTCGCGCGTCCTGCAATCTCGCCGCTGTGCAACACCACTTCGATATCTTTGCCAACCGCCGCTTCGATCGCTTTGCCGTAGCGCTTGGCATCTGCGGCAAAGACCAAACCTGGGGTCAACGTAGTCAAGATATGGCGCAGCTTTTCAAAGTCTTGACTGATGGTGGAGTAGGCGGGCGACGCCGCGCAAAACGGCACACCAGCGACCAGACAACCGAGCGAGAGCAAGGCGTGTTCGAGGTCGTTCTCCGACATGATGACCACGGGATGTTCGGCGCTTAGGCCACGATCGATCAAAGCTTGGGCAATCGACCGCGCGCTTTGCCAGGCTTGGGCGTAACTGATGTGTCGCCAATCGCCCAAACTGCCGTCTGCGTTCTTGACGCGTTTGGCCAACAAGGTGGCTTCGGGCTTGGTCTTCACCCAATGCTCCAAGCGGTCGGTTATGCGGGTGGCGTAGTCTTCCAACTTTTGGTCGGCCGACATGTAGCGCACGCCGTTGGCACCCTCGCGCATATTCACGCGGGTCACGCCAAACTTCATGGGTCTAAATTTGGGACTGCTCATATAAATATCGGATCAGGAAGTTTTGGCGACCTTGGCGGCCTTGCCTTCCAAGAAGTCGCGAACGCGTTGCTTTGCTTCGGGGGCAGACTGAGCGATGGCAGCCATCATGGCTTCGGTAAAAAAACCTTGGTCTGCGGGTTGCTCGGCGATGCGGGGCAGGGCGTGCATCAGCGCGTAATTGGTGAGCGGAGCGTTGGTCGCAACGCGTTGGGCGATCTCCATCGCTTTGTCAAAAGCGGTGCCAGTAGGAACCAAATATTGCGCCATGCCAATACGTTCGCCGTCTTGCGCGTTGTATACACGGCCTGTGAGCATCATGTCGGTCATACGCGCCACGCCAATCAAGCGCGGAATTCGTACGGAGCCACCACCGCCTACAAAAATACCGCGCGTGCCTTCGGGCAGTGCGTAAAAGGTTGACGCGTCTGCCACTCGGATGTGACAAGCGCTGGCTAGCTCTAAGCCACCACCCACCACTGCGCCATGTAATGCGGCAATGACGGGAACATTGCCAGACTGCACGCGGTCTAGCGCTGTATGCCAAGAGCGCGAGTGGTAAAGACCTTCGCCAGCATCCCGTTCTTTGAGTTCGCTCAGGTCAAGACCTGCACAAAAGTGGTCGCCATCACCGGCGACCACAGCAGCGTGGCTTCTTTGGGAAGGTTCTCGAAGATGTGTCGCAACGAGGCGATCAGCCCGTCGTTCAAAGCGTTGCGCTTGGTCGGACGCGTCAGCCGCACGACGGCGACGCTGCCTTGCATCTCTAGGCGAATGTCTGGGTTGGAGTTCATGTTCTAACTAATTAGGTTTGTCTGTAGCAAGGAGGGCGCTGGGTCTTAAAACGGCTTCGGGTTTGTCGGCTTGCGTTTGACGCTTATTTGCATTATGGTTATGTCTAGTAACTAATTAATTGGGATTTACCCTCGCGACTGCAGCCAAAGGAAAGCCAGCATGGACTACAAAAACCTCATCGCCATCGATATCCATACCCATGCCGAGGTGAGTTGCCGCAACCCCTTTGACAACTACGGAGAGGAATACGACCGTGCTGCCGACAAGTTTTTTGGCTCAGACAGACGGCCAACGATTGACGAAACAGTCGCCTATTACCGAGAAAAAAAGATCGGCTTGGTGATGTTCACTGTAGACAGCGAATCGCAACTCGGCCGCCGCCGCATTCCTAATGAAGAAATTGCCGACGCCGCCAAAGCCAACAGCGACATGATGATCGCCTTTGCCAGCATCGATCCCCACAAAGGCAAAATGGGCGCGCGCGATGCAGAGCGACTGATTAAGGAAAACGGCGTCAAAGGCTTTAAGTTTCACCCGACGGTGCAGGGCTACCACCCTTACGACAAGATGGCTTGGCCGATTTACGACGTCATCAACCATTACAAATTGCCTGCGATTTTCCACACCGGCCATAGCGGTATTGGTAGTGGCATGCGTTGCGGCGGGGGTTTGCGTTTGGCCTACAGCAACCCCATGCACTTAGACGACGTCGCCATCGATTGGCCCGATATGCAAATCGTCATGGCGCATCCGAGCTTTCCTTGGCAGGACGAAGCTTTGAGTGTGGCCACCCATAAGCCTAATGTTTGGATTGATCTATCGGGTTGGAGTCCTAAATACTTTCCGAAGCAGCTGGTGCAATACGCCAACACTTTGCTCAAAGACCGCGTGCTGTTTGGTAGCGACTATCCGCTCATCACTCCCGAGCGTTGGATGAAAGACTTTGAAGTCGCCGGATTCAAACCCGAGGTGATGCCCGGCATCTTGAAGGACAACGCTGTTCGTCTACTCGGATTAGATAAGCAATAACTTAAGTCTTTTAAAGCGCTGCTTTAGAGATTGCGTTTGTAATACCTGCACAATCTCCAAGCGTACCCAATGCAAAGGAGTTGCTTGTTGGTAAATACTATTCAAATCCAAGAGTCTGAAGTCGAAATCACCGCAGTGCGCGCACAAGGGGCGGGTGGTCAAAACGTCAACAAGGTCTCTAGTGCCATCCATTTGCGTTTTGATATTGGCGCATCTTCGTTGCCCGACGACGTCAAAGACCGATTGCTGGCGCTGAACGATAACCGTATCACCCGGGACGGGGTCTTGGTCATCAAATCCCAAGAACACCGTAGCCAAGACATGAACCGCATCGAAGCCTTTTCCCGTTTAATGGACGTGGTGCAGTTGGTAGCGAAACCGCCTAAGAAACGGAAACCTACTAAACCAACATTTGCATCTAAGCAAAGACGCTTGGAAGGCAAAAAGAAACTCTCTGAGATTAAATCTGGGCGAAGCAGGATTCTTTAAAGCTTAGTCTATTTATTTCTTGGTGCGTCACTCCACAACCAATTTGATTTGTTTAACTACGGTATCAAAAGCCTCCAGTTCGGCTTTGATTTGTGCAGCCATTTGCTGAGAAGTATTAGCAATTGGCTCCGACCCAGCTTCCAACATTTGCTTTTGGACATCAGGTTGCTGAATGATTTTCACAATTTCTGCGTTCAACTTCTGCACAATGGCGGGAGGAGTATTAGCCGGAGCCAGCAGGCCAAACCAAGTGCCAACATCGAAACCAGGAAGAACAGTTTCTGAAAGGGAAGGAACATCTGGCAGCGCTGAGGAGCGCTTGGCGGTAGTGACTGCGAGGGCACGCAATTTACCCGCTTTGACTTGGGGCAATCCTGAAGTGACAGTATCAAACATCAATTGGACTTGTCCGCTCAGCAGATCGGCAACGGCGGGTGCACTTCCTTTGTAGGGTATGTGAACTAAATCCACCCCAGTGCGCAACTTGAACATTTCACCGATTAAATGATGTGCAGTTCCGGCGCCAGCAGAGCCATAGTTGAACTTTCCAGGCTGACTCTTGGACAGTGCAATGAATTCAGCAATGGTTTTTGCGGGGACGTCGCTGTTGACTACCACCATGTTGGGAACCATGGCCACCATGGTTATTGGTGCAAAGTCTCTATCGAACTGATAAGGTATTTTGGCGTAGACTTTTTGGGCAATGGTGTGATGTGCAGCGCCCATAAGTAAGGTGTAGCCATCGGGTGCAGACTTTGCAACCATGTCAGCACCCAAGGTGGCGCCAGCCCCCGGTTTGTTTTCAATCACAACTGGTTGCCCCCATGATTGGGTGAGCCGTTGCCCTACTAGGCGAGCCAAGATATCAGTAGTTCCACCGGGTGCAAATGGGACAATGATCTTTATGGAGCGGGATGGATAGTTAGCAGCACTTTGCGCGAGTGCTGTGGCGGCTAAGCCACTCATGCCAAAACACAAAGCAATTCGGTAAAAAACAGACTTCATATTAGTTCCCCTTGGTTAAATTAAATAATTTGTTGTCCATACTTTGCTAAAGCAGACTTTGATAATGTCAACCCCAAGCCTGGAGTTTGCTTAAGGTAGAGAATGCCTTGCCGAATTTCTGGTGGGTCTTCATACAGTTCGGCTTGTAAAGGGTCACGCTCTGGATCTGTGAAAGCTTCAACCATACAGCCGGCTGGACTGGAAGCCACTATGTGGGCGTGTATGAAACAGTCGTGATGGGGTGCAACCTGCACATGGTTCAATTCGCAAAGCCCAGTGAGTTTGCGACCTTCCGTGAATCCGCCCATCATGGTGCAATCAAACTGCAAAATTTGAATTGCTTGCTCTTCCAGCATGGCACGGCATCCGTAACTTGTCATTTCGCTTTCTCCGCCAGATAAAGGGATACGGGTCTTTTGGGATAACAGTTTCATTCCCCGGCGGTCATCCTCCCAGCGAATAGGTTCTTCCAACCAACGTGGATTTAAAAATTCGATTCGTCGAGCGGCATCGATGGCCGTTGGCAAATCCCAAGCGCGATTAGGATCAATCATGAAGTCACGATCAGGACCGATCGCTTCCCGAATAACCGCTAAGCGCTCAACGTCCTCTGGTACTGGTAATCCTCCGGCCTTGGCCTTGAAGCCGGTGTGCCCTTGATCCAACAACATATGAACTTCATCGCGTAATTCAGCATGGTCCTTACCTTCACGGTAATAGCCACATGTCACATAGGCTGGAACGCTGTCACGATGGCCTCCAAACAAGCGATACAAAGGTAAGCCAGCTGCTTTCCCCATAATGTCCCAGCATGCAATGTCTACAGCTGCAGATATGCGAATTAAGGCCTCGCGAGACCAACCTTTTTCATTAGCCACTTTGCTAGTAGTGAGGGCAAACAGCTTTTGATACAAGCGCTCAGGAGCGAGAGCGTCTTCGCCAACGATTTGATCTGCCAGTCCTCCCTTCCAGGCCTTAATGGCAAATTCAATTGGGGTGTAACTTGTGGCAAGACCAAACCCATCAATACCTTCGTCTGTGTAAAGACGGACAAGAATTTCATTGGCGGTGGGGACAATGAAATGGCTAGTCCAGTGTGGGCGCTCAGGCGTTTTTGCACGCAGTACGTAAGCTTCCAGTCGGGTGATTTTCATTCGTCTTTCCAATCTTTGCGAAAACTGTTCTGGAAGGTCATGATCTACCAATGTTATCGTTAAGCGAGTTCAACCAAATCTAGTTGATAAATTGCATTTCACTTTAACCAAGACAATGTAAATACTCTGATAATCTGAATCTTTAGAAACCCCATAGTGGTTCCCCATCTTTTTAGGAGACAACCATGCATTCTCATTTCACCAATTCTGTGTCTTTGATTCGTCGACTCGCCGTGGCCCTTTCCCTAGCTTTGCCATTGTTTGCGCAAGCCCAAGCTTGGCCGAATAAGCCGATCAAATGGATCATTCCGTACACCCCAGGCGGTATCACCGACAACGCGACGCGCATGGTGGTGCAAAAAATCATGGAGCAAACCGGGTGGACGATCGTCATTGAAAACAAACCTGGTGCGAATTCCATCTTAGGCGCCGAACTCGCAGCCCGTGCAGCGCCAGATGGGTATACCTTTTTGACTGTTATTGGTGCCCATGCTGCAAATGCCACTCTTTATGCTGGCCGTTTGCCGTATGACCCCGTCAAGAGTTTTGCTCCTGTCTCCTTAGTTGGTATTGCTCCCCTAATCATGACTGTTAACAATAACCTGCCCGTTAAAGATGTGAGGGAACTGATTGCTTACACCAAGGCTAACCCTGGTAAGGTTTCATTTGGTTCCTCGGGGGTGGGTGCGGCTGCTCACTTGACACAAGAGTTATTCAAGCAAGTGACTCAGGCAGATATCGTTCACGTACCCTATAAAGGCACTGCTCCGGCACTAAATGACTTGATGGGAGGGAGCCTACAAATGCTTACCGATACTCCTAGCGCCATGATGCCTCATGTACGTAGCGGCAAGATCAAGGCGCTAGCTGTTTTTTCTAATAAACGAGTACCTGGTGCTACAGAGGTTCCAACTATTGCTGAAGCGGGCGGTCCTGCTATCGATGGTTCAACTTGGGTGTTGTTCTTGACCCAGGCTGCGACCCCCAAGGACGTCGTGAACCGTATGTCTGCTGAAGCTGCTAAGGCCATCAATTCGCCTGAACTGCGCGCCAAGTTCGAGTCGCTAGGCATTGAGTCTGTAGGCAGTACGCCTGATCAAGCTGGTAAGTTCTTAGA
>JBAXNJ010000030.1:0-9951 GCA_037133815.1 Betaproteobacteria bacterium | reverse complement strand
TGGTGGCAGGCGAGGCTTCTGGCGATATGTTGGCGGCCATGTTGTTGCAAGGCATAGTGCAGAGGTGGCCTCAACTTTCCTCTGAAGGTATTGGCGGCTCTGCCATGGCGGCGCATGGTTTCAAACCCCTCTGGGGCTATGAAAAGCTGGCAGTGCGCGGCTATGTGGAAGTGCTCATACACTATTGGGAGATTGTTGGCATTCGTCGCCAACTCAAAGCGCGCTGGACACAAAAGCCTCCCAGCGCATTCATTGGAATAGACGCACCTGACTTCAATCTTGATTTAGCCAAGCACCTCAAGGCGCAAGGCGTTCCCACCATCCACTATGTTTGCCCATCGATCTGGGCGTGGCGCCCAGAACGGATCGAGACGATTCGCCAAAGCGTGGACCATGTGCTGTGTGTGTTTCCATTCGAGACCGAACTGTTAGAGCGCCACAAAATTGCTGCGACCTATGTGGGCCATCCTTTAGCGCACAAAATCCCGCAAGTCATAGACCGAGACGCCGCGCGAAACGCATTGCATATTCCATTGGACGCAACGCTAGTTGCTTTGTTGCCCGGAAGCCGTAAGTCTGAAATCGACTATCTGGCCTTGCGGTTTCTCAAGGCTGCCAAACGGATGGCCGATCGCCAGCCTGGACTTCAATTCATCTTGCCCACACTGCCTGCGTTCGTTCCCGCCCTACAAGCCATGGTTCAGCAAATCGGTGGCGTGCCAGGCTTACAAATCTGCCATGGCCAATCGCATGCGGCGCTAGCGGCTTGCGATGTCACATTGATCGCAAGCGGCACAGCAACCCTAGAAGCCGCTTTGTTCAAACGGCCGATGGTGATTGCCTACAACATGCACGCGTTGAGTTGGCAGATTATGCGGCGTAAAAAACTCCAGCCTTGGGTGGGCTTACCCAACATTTTGTTGCAAGACTTTGCCGTGCCTGAGTTATTGCAAGACGCAGCAACGCCAGAGGCCTTGGCGGACGAGACTCTGCAATGGCTCTTAAACCCAGAGGCGGTGCGAACCTTACAAGCCCGATTTGATGCCCTGCACAGTAGCTTAAAAATGGACACGCTCCAGTTGGCAACCGATGCGATCGAAAAAATCATTGCTCACTGAACAAACCGCTTTGGTCTGGGACGCGCCCGGTTTGGTAGCCGGTGTGGACGAGGCCGGGCGTGGACCTTTGGCTGGGCCGGTGGTGGCTGCCGCTGTCATCTTGGACGATTTACATCCCATTCCAGGCTTGGCCGATTCCAAAAAGCTCACCGCCTTGAAGCGTGAGCGTTTGTTTGACCAAATCCGCGCAAAGGCCTTGTGCTGCTCGATTGCCGAGGCAACGGTCGAAGAAATTGATGAACTCAATATTTTGCAAGCCACACTTTTGGCGATGCAAAGGGCGGTTAATGGGCTGCGATTAAAACCCAGCAAAGTGCTGGTCGACGGCAACCAACTGCCTGTGCTCGATGTTTTGGCTGAGGCCATCGTGAAAGGCGACAGTAAAGTGCAGGCTATTTCTGCGGCGTCAATCTTGGCCAAAGTGCACCGTGACAGGCTGTGTTTGACCATGCATGCGCAGTTTCCAGAATACAGTTTTCATCTTCATAAAGGCTATGGCACTGCGGCGCATTTGGCAGCTTTACAAGAGTTTGGCGCCAGCCCGTGGCACCGTAAGTCTTTTTCGCCCGTCGCGCAGGTGTTGTGATGAACTTAATTACTTCGCGCGACAACCCGTTGGTCAAAGAGTTACGTCGTCTTTCGCAAGACAGCACGGCATACCGTAAAACGGGGCGGGTTTGGTTGGAGGGCGACCATTTGTGCCGCGCTTTGCTTGCCCGTGGTCTCCAACCTGAGCAAGCTGTTTTTGCGCAATCTGCTTGGGATCAAGCAGACCCCCAGTTGACCCAAGCCGCACCCAAAAATACCGTCCTGCCCGATGCTTTGTTTCGCGAAATTAGTGGACTAGAGTCTGCGAGCACGATGGGTTTCGTTTGGACGATTCCAAACGCCGCAGACAATGCTGATGACATACAAAATGGTGTCCCCACAGTTTTCTTAGACTGCATTCAAGACGCTGGCAACGTCGGTTCTATCTTGCGCAGCGCCGGTGCATTTGGCTTCACACAGGTCTTAGCGCGCAAAGGAACTGCGGCGCTTTGGTCGCCCAAAGTGTTACGTGCAGCCATGGGTGCGCATTTCGGTTTGCATTTGGTCGAAGGGGTTGAACCCGAACAGCTGGCCGATCTGCAAATTGGTTGGCTTTCGACCAGTTCCCACCAAGGCCCGTTTTTGCACACTTTGGGTGCCAAAAACGCATTGCCAAGCCCTTGCGGCTGGATTTTTGGCCACGAAGGTCAGGGTGTCTCGCCCGAGGCGACCCAATTGGCCAGCATGACGGTGCGCATCGCCCAACCGGGCGGGGAAGAGTCGCTCAACGTAGCCTCTGCAGCGGCTATTTGTATGCACGCCACTGCCACAGCTGGGCGGGTGTAAAAAGCCGTCAGATATAATGGGCGGCTTTTCACCTACAACCCGTACGTCCCAGCTTCCTACTAGGCCAATCCCTCACAAAAGCAGCCCCCAAACGAGCCCCGAGCTCGAGTAAGTGCTGAGGCGTACCCGAACAAAACCGGAGAACCCAGTGCTTTTGTCTCTTCAGGGAAAATTCCCTCACGCCATCTTGGCGCTCGCAGACGGCACGGTCTTTGTTGGCAATTCAATCGGCGCAGTGGGAGCCACATCTGGCGAGGTGGTTTTCAATACCTCCATCACGGGCTACCAAGAAATCCTGACGGATCCCAGCTATTGCCAGCAAATCGTCACGCTTACCTATCCACACATCGGTAACTACGGCACCAACGCAGAAGATGCTGAGTCAAAACAAGTCCACGCTGCAGGCTTGATCATCCATGACCTGCCTTTGATCGCAAGCAACTTCCGCTCTCAATCCGACCTCTCCAGCTATTTGATCGCCAACAAAACGGTGGCAATCGCCAGTGTCGATACCCGCCAATTGACCCGCCTGCTGCGTAGCAAGGGTTCACAAAACGGTGCGATTCTGGGCTTGGCTGCTGGCCAAACTGTCACTGAAGATTTAATCGCCCAAGCCAAAGCCTTGGCGCTCAAAGCCCCCAGCATGGCAGGCTTGGATTTGGCGCAAAAAGTCACGGTACAAAAATCCTATGACTGGACACAAACCGAATGGGCGTTGGGCTCTGGATATGGCAAAGCAAGCAACACCAAGTTCCACGTGGTGGCCTTCGACTTTGGTGTCAAACACAATATCTTGCGAATGCTCGCAGAGCGTGGATGCCGAGTAACGGTCGTGCCTGCCAAAACTTCTGCTGCTGAAGCATTGACTTTAAAGCCAGGCGGAATCTTTCTCTCCAACGGCCCTGGCGATCCAGAGCCTTGTAGCTATGCGATAGAAGCGGTAGCCGCTTTAATCGACAAAGGCATTCCAACATTTGGCATTTGCCTCGGACACCAAATCATGGCCTTGGCCAGTGGCGCCAAAACCTTCAAGATGAAATTTGGCCACCACGGCGCCAACCATCCTGTCAAAGATTTGGATTCGGGACGGGTCTCCATCACCAGCCAAAACCACGGTTTTGCGGTGGACGAAAAATCTCTGCCATCCAACTTGCGCGCCACCCATGTGTCGCTGTTTGACGGAACGATTCAAGGTTTGCAACGCACCGACAAACCTGCGTTTTGCTTCCAAGGGCACCCCGAGGCATCGCCCGGCCCCCAAGATATCTCTTACCTATTTGACCGCTTCATCCATGCGATGGAGACACACTGATGCCTAAGCGTTTAGACCTGAAAAGTATTTTGATCATTGGGGCAGGCCCCATCGTGATTGGCCAAGCTTGCGAGTTCGATTATTCGGGCGTGCAAGCCTGCAAGGCCTTGCGTGAAGAAGGCTACAAAGTCATCTTGATCAACAGCAATCCTGCGACGATCATGACCGACCCCGCCACGGCAGATGTCACCTATATCGAGCCGATCACCTGGCAAACGGTTGAGAAGATCATTGTCAAAGAGCGGCCCGACGCGATATTGCCCACCATGGGCGGACAAACCGCGCTCAACTGCGCCTTAGATTTGTGGCGCAACGGCGTGCTCGACAAATATAAAGTTGAATTGATTGGCGCCACGCCAGAAGCGATCGACAAAGCGGAAGACCGTCTGAAGTTCAAAGACGCGATGACCAAAATTGGTTTGGGTTCAGCCCGCTCTGGAATTGCACATAGCATGGAAGAAGCGTGGGATGTACAACGCACGGTTGGGTTCCCCACTGTCATTCGTCCGAGTTTCACATTGGGCGGCACAGGCGGCGGCATCGCCTACAACCCCGAAGAATTCGAGACGATTTGCAAGCGCGGACTTGAAGCCTCGCCAACGAACGAGTTGTTGATCGAAGAATCATTGCTCGGTTGGAAAGAGTTCGAGATGGAAGTTGTCCGCGACAAAGCCGACAACTGCATCATCATCTGCTCCATCGAAAACTTAGATCCGATGGGTGTGCACACCGGAGACTCCATCACCGTCGCACCGGCCCAAACGCTGACCGACAAGGAATACCAAATCATGCGCAACGCCTCTTTGGCGGTGTTGCGTGAAATTGGCGTCGACACAGGTGGTTCGAACGTGCAGTTCTCGATCAATCCCCAAGACGGTCGCATGATCGTGATTGAAATGAACCCGCGCGTCTCACGTTCTTCTGCGTTGGCGTCTAAAGCAACTGGCTTTCCAATTGCAAAAGTTGCAGCCAAATTAGCAATTGGCTATACCTTGGACGAGTTGCGTAACGAAATTACGGGTGGTGCGACGCCCTCGAGTTTCGAGCCAAGCATCGACTACGTGGTTACCAAAATTCCGCGTTTCGCATTTGAGAAATTCCCCACGGCTGACAGCCGCCTGACCACCCAAATGAAGTCGGTAGGCGAGGTGATGGCGATTGGTCGCACCTTCCAAGAGTCCTTCCAAAAAGCCCTGCGTGGCTTGGAGGTTGGCGTAGACGGATTGAACGAAAAAACCCAAGACCGCGAAGTGCTCGAGAAAGAACTAGGCGAACCAGGCCCCGACCGCATTTGGTATGTAGGCGACGCCTTCGGCCAAGGCATGAGCGTGGACGAAGTCTTTGCGCTGACCAAAATCGACCCTTGGTTTTTGGTGCAAATTGAAGAGATCGTCAAAATCGAGTTGGAATTAGAGACAACTGCTCTAGACAAGATTTCGGCCACTGAGTTGCGTGTCCTCAAGCGCAAAGGTTTTTCTGACCGCCGCTTAGCCAAGTTGCTCAAAACAACAGAGTCGGCAGTCCGCGTCCAAAGACACGCTGCCAACATCCGTCCTGTTTTCAAACGGGTGGACACCTGCGCGGCGGAGTTTGCTACCGACACCGCTTATTTGTACTCAACCTATGGCGAAGAGTGCGAAGCGCAACCTACCGATAAGAAAAAAATCATGGTGCTTGGTGGTGGTCCCAACCGTATCGGACAAGGTATTGAGTTTGATTACTGCTGTGTTCACGCTGCACTAGCGATGCGCGAAGACGGCTACGAGACCATCATGGTCAACTGCAACCCTGAGACTGTCTCGACCGATTACGACACCTCAGACCGCCTCTATTTCGAGCCCTTGACCTTGGAAGACGTTCTAGAAATCGTAGACAAAGAAAAGCCACATGGCGTGATCGTGCAGTACGGCGGCCAAACACCTTTGAAACTCGCGCTTGGGCTTGAGGCCGCTGGCGTGCCCATCATCGGCACCAGCCCCGACATGATCGATGCAGCCGAAGACCGCGAGCGCTTCCAAAAACTTTTGCAAGATTTGGGTCTGCGCCAACCGCCAAACGCCACTGCCCGCACCGAAGCAGAAGCTTTGGAAAAAGCATCTGCTTTGGGCTATCCCTTGGTGGTGCGTCCCAGCTATGTGCTCGGTGGTCGTGCCATGGAAATCGTCCACGAGCAACGGGATTTGGAGCGCTACATGCGCGAGGCCGTGAAGGTCTCGAATGATTCACCTGTTTTGCTGGACCGCTTTTTGAATGACGCGATCGAATGTGACGTCGACTGCTTGCGTGACCCGGAAGGCAAGACCTTTATCGGCGGCGTCATGGAGCATATTGAGCAAGCGGGTGTCCATAGCGGTGACTCCGCATGTTCTTTGCCACCTTATTCCTTGTCTGCAGAAACGGTCAATGAACTCAAACGTCAGTCGGCAGCTATGGCCGAGGCCTTGAATGTTGTTGGGTTGATGAATGTGCAGTTCGCCATTCAGCAAGACCAAGGACGAGACGTGGTGTACGTCTTAGAAGTCAATCCGCGTGCTTCGCGCACTGTGCCTTTTGTTTCAAAGGCTACGGGTATCCAACTTGCAAAAGTCGCGGCACGTTGCATGGTCGGGCAAACCTTGGCGTCGCAGGGTATCAAAAATGAAGTAACGCCCCCGTATTTCAGCGTAAAAGAAGCGGTATTCCCCTTTGTGAAATTCCCTGGTGTCGACACCATCTTGGGCCCCGAGATGAAGTCCACCGGCGAGGTCATGGGTGTTGGCAAAACGTTTGGCGAAGCTTTTGTGAAAAGCCAATTGGGCGCCGGCACCAAACTACCCCGACCCCAAAAGGCCGACGGCACGACGGCTGGCAAAGTATTTTTGTCCGTTAAAAACAATGACAAACCCCGCGTGATTGAAGTGGCGCGTGAGTTGGAAGCTCAGGGCTTCGAACTCGTAGCGACCAAAGGTACGGCATTGGCCATCCAAGAGGCAGGCGTGATCTGCGCCACGATCAACAAGGTGGCTGAAGGTCGCCCGCATATCGTCGACATGATCAAGAACAACGAAGTGATTTTGGTGATCAATACGGTTGAAGAACGTCGCAATGCGATTGCCGACTCCCGCTACATTCGCACTACAGCGTTGCTCAATCGGGTCACGACTTTCACGACCATCGCTGGCGCCGAGGCGGCAGTCGAGGGAATGAAATACATGGACAATTTAGGGGTGATCTCGGTCCAAGAAATGCATGCGCAACTAGGCGCATAAGAAAGAAATTGATGGCGACTATTCCAATTACAAAACGCGGCGCTGAAAAGCTCAAAGACGAGTTGCACAAACTCAAGACTGTAGATCGTCCTTGGGTGATCAACGCGATTGCCGAAGCCCGCGCCCAAGGCGACTTAAGCGAGAACGCCGAATACGACGCGGCCAAAGACCGTCAAGGCTTTATTGAAGGCCGTATCCAAGAGATTGAAGGCAAGCTTTCAGCGGCTTTAGTGATCGACCCAACTGAAGTCGATGCAGGTGGAAAAGTGGTCTTCGGCGCGACCGTGGAACTAGAAGAAGAAACGTCTGGCGAAAAAGTGACTTACCAAATTGTGGGCGAAGACGAAGCCGATCTCAAACTAGGGTTGATCAATATCAGCAGCCCCATTGCCCGTGCCTTGATTGGCAAAGAAGAGGGCGACGTCGCAGTGGTAGTTGCGCCTGGGGGTGAAAAGAGTTATGAGGTGGTGGCGGTTCATTACCGCTAAATTAACCCAGAGTCTTTTTCTTAATCGAAGTCTTTTTGGGCTTAGCACGCTTGACCTGACCACCTGATGTCAAACGTTGGTTACCTAAAACGCGCAAGGTTTTAACTTCAGGCCTTTGCCCTCCACGTTTGCTGTATTTCAAGACTTTGACATCGCGGGGCCCTGGCATGCGGTCTTCATTGGGCGTATCCGCCTTCTCAGCGATGGGCCTCCAAAGTACAAAAAGCTTGCCGATATGTTGAATGGGCGCTGCGTTGAGTTGATCGGCTAGAGCAGCGAACATCTCTTCGCGCTTAAGGCGGTCGTCACCAAAGACACGAATTTTGATCAAACCGTGGGCATCGAGCGCCATATTGGCTTCTTTGAGGATGGCGGGGGTGATCCCGTCATTGCCAACCATGACCACGGGGTCTAAGTGGTGTGCGTCAGATCGGTGTGCCTTGCGTTGTGCAGGCGTGAGTTGTATAGCTGGCATGGCGGTATTATCCGCCCTCGTTAAAAGGGTTACGTTGAAAGTTAAAACACAAAGTAAAAAGGTCAATAAATCGTGGCTCAACGACCATGTCAACGACCCTTATGTCAAATTGGCGAAAAAAGACGGCTACCGTGCCCGTGCTGCCTACAAACTCAAAGAAATCGACGAACAATTAGGTTTAATCAAACCCGGAAATTTGGTGGTCGACTTGGGATCCGCGCCTGGCGCTTGGAGCCAGTATGTGCGTCGCCGTTTGTCACCCGAAGGTGCGGCGGTGGGCGCTTTGAACGGCACTATCGTCGCTGTTGATATCTTGCCCATGGAGCCGGTCGAGGGCGTCCTGTTTATCCACGGCGACTTTCGCGAGCCATCGGTTTTAGCTGAAGTGAAAACTGCCCTTCAGGGTCGCATGGCAGATGTGGTGGTCTCAGATATGGCGCCTAATTTGTCCGGAATCGAGTCGGCCGACGCTGCACGCATCGCCCATTTAGTCGAATTGGGCTTGGAATTCTCACAAAAACACCTCAAAGACGAGGGCGCCTTGGTTGTCAAAATGTTCCACGGCAGCGGCTATAGCCAATTGGTGAAATTGTTCAAAGAAAGCTTCTATACCGTCAAACCCATCAAGCCAAAAGCTAGCCGAGATAAGTCGAGCGAGACGTTTTTGGTCGGAATTGGCCTAAAACACCGAAATATCGCTAACCCTTGATCCTGTGTGGCTCTTTTGCAAATAAAGAGTTTCCTTGGGTTGAAAGGCCTAAAATGATGCCCATCTGTATTTTGTTCTTTTCTCTTTTTTTTCGGAGCCCACATTGAATAATCAATGGTTCTCAAAAGTTGCTGTTTGGTTGGTAATCGCTTTGGTGCTTTTTACCGTATTTAAACAATTTGAAACACGCCCTGGTGCGAGCTCTGGATATTTGGGTTACTCCGAATTCCTAGAAGAAGTTCGCGCCAAGCGCATCAAAACCGCCACCATCCAAGAAGGCCAAGGCGGCACAGAGATCGTCGCCATTACCAACGACGAGCGCAAAATCAAAACCACCGCTACCTATCTTGACCGCGGCTTGGTGGGCGACCTCATCGCCAACGGCGTGAAATTTGACGTAAAACCCCGTGAAGAAGGTTCATTGCTCATGACCTTGCTAGTGAGTTGGGGGCCCATGTTGCTGTTGATTGGCGTGTGGGTCTACTTTATGCGCCAAATGCAAGGCGGCGGCAAAGGCGGCGCCTTTAGCTTTGGTAAAAGCAAAGCCCGCATGCTTGACGAAAACAACAACGTGGTGACCTTTGCTGACGTAGCGGGATGCGACGAGGCCAAAGAAGAAGTCAAAGAAGTGGTCGACTTCCTAAAAGACCCCCAACGTTTCCAAAAACTCGGTGGTCGAATCCCACGTGGCCTTTTGCTGGTAGGCCCCCCTGGAACAGGTAAAACATTGTTGGCCAAAGGCATCGCTGGCGAAGCCAAAGTTCCTTTCTTCAGTATTTCCGGTTCAGATTTCGTTGAAATGTTTGTCGGCGTGGGTGCTGCCCGTGTCCGCGATATGTTTGAAAACGCCAAGAAAAACGCTCCTTGCATCATCTTCATCGATGAAATCGACGCAGTCGGTCGCCAGCGCGGCGCTGGCCTTGGTGGCGGTAATGACGAGCGTGAACAAACCTTGAACCAAATGTTGGTCGAGATGGATGGTTTTGAAACCAACCTCGGCGTGATCGTCGTCGCTGCTACCAACCGTCCAGACATTCTGGATTCCGCCTTGTTGCGCCCAGGCCGTTTTGACCGCCAGGTCTATGTGACCTTGCCTGATATCCGCGGCCGTGAGCAAATTTTGAATGTGCACATGCGCAAAGTGCCCATCGGACAAGACGTAGCGCCCGCCATCATTGCCCGCGGTACACCTGGTATGAGCGGTGCTGATTTGGCGAACTTGTGTAA
>JBAXNJ010000029.1:0-9972 GCA_037133815.1 Betaproteobacteria bacterium | reverse complement strand
GCGAATATGTCCTATTGCACGTTCTTTTGAAAAACTGCCAGTGCCTTCAATACGGGTGGTTTCGATCAAATCAAGTCCACGCTCTAGTGCCGCTAGTCCTCGGGTCAGAGGGCTTGCCACTTCAGATAAATGCTTGATAGGTGCCACCAACATCAACATAGCCGTTACAAATGCCACGAACTCACCTACCGTAGTGCCGTTTTGATCGCTTTGATACAGGGCCACACTGATAACAGCCGACAAAGCTGCCGCAGCCATCAGCTGCGTCAAAGGTGTGAGGGAAGAGCCCGCTACCGTAGATTTCATGGCAATACGGTCCATCAATTTACCCAAGTGCTCGAACCGATGTAGTTGAGCTTTTTGGGCACCGTGCAAACGCACTTCTCTGTATGCCAAAGCGTTTTCTTCCACCACATAAGCCAAGGCATCTGTCGCTGCTTGGTTACTTTTGGTGAGACCGTACAAGCGTTTGGTTATGACTTTCATTAACCAGGCTACTGCTGGAAACAAAAATGCCACGATCAAGGTGAGTTTCCAGTTTAAAAATAACAAATAGCCAATTAAAGCAAGCAGAGTCAAGGTGTCTCGGCTTAGACTTAAAAGAGCATTCACAAGCAAATTTGCACCAACCTGCACCTCATAGACCAAGGTGTTTCCTAAGGCGCTTGAAGTTTGATTTCTAAATAGGGAAGGATGCGCATCTAAAAGTCTTTGAAACATTTCTAGACGCAGAGTAAATAAGCCCCGGTTTGCAACCCTGGCTAAAGCAACTTGGCCAACGAATGCACACAGTCCGCGCACCGCAAACAAACCTATCAAAGCTAGTGGTATTGACCACAACTGCAAGCTGCCTTTTTGAAAGCCTTGGTCTAGCAATGGCTTGAGCAAGGCAGGTACCAGTGGCTCGGTCAGTGAGATGATGATCACCGACAAAATGCTTGCTACCCAAGCCAATGTGGGCTTTGAAAAATAGTGCCTTGCGCGTTCAAGGCGTTGCAAAAAAGAAGCAGTCTGGGGCATGTTGGAGCGGGTAATCTCGAATCAATAGATTATCGATCCTATGTCCCTTAAAATATAAAGATTGTTCCTAATAAGAAACACTATGTTAATAAAGCGTTTTTCTCTGCAACTCCTTGGCGGAATTTTTCTTTCGCTGATGGCGCATGCCAGCCATGCGCAATTTAGGGTGGAAGTCTCTGGTGTGGGGCTTACACAAGTCCCGATTGCCATCGCTCCCCTGCGTGGCGAAGATGGCGTGCCACAAAAAATCAGCGCTATCGTGCAAGCGGATCTTGAGCGTAGCGGTCAATTCAAAGTAATTCCCACTGGCAAAGTCATTGACGAAACTGAGCGACCAGATGTGAGCGATTTAAGGCAAAAAGGTGCAGACGGTGTTTTAACTGGCAGTATCAGCCGCATGTCAGATGGTAAATACGACGTTCGCATCCGCTTATGGGATGTGGTTCGCAACCAAGATTTAGGTGCCATGAGCTATTTGGTGGTGGCAGCAGATTTGCGTTTGGCCTCGCACCAAATCTCCGATCTTGTGTATCTCAAACTCACGGGCGATAAGGGGGTCTTTTCAACCCGCATCGCCTATGTCACCAAATCCAGCACAGGAAGATACAACTTATGGGTGGCTGACGCGGATGGAGAAAATGCCCAATCTGCGCTGGCAAGCCCCGAGCCCATCATTTCACCCAGTTGGGCACCTAACGCAACACAATTAGCCTATGTATCGTTTGAGTCGCGCAAGCCCGTGGTCTACGTACACGACGTTGCCTCAGGCAAAAGACGCCTATTGGCTAATTTCAAAGGATCTAACAGCGCACCATCATGGTCGCCTGATGGCCGCACGGTGGCTGTCACTTTGAGTCGTGACGGTGGCTCGCAATTGTTCTTGTTAGATGCACAAGGCGGTGAGCCAAAACGTTTGACGCAGTCCGTTGCTATTGATACCGAAACGGTTTTCTCGCCTGATGGAACGGCGATTTATTTTGTGAGTGACCGCGGTGGTTCACCTCAGATTTACCGCATGCCTGCAATGGGTGGCCCAGCCAATCGGGTCACCTTCACTGGGAACTACAACATTTCTCCTGCTTTGAGCCCAGATGGACGTTGGATGGCCTACATCTCGCGCAGTGGCAATGCATACAAACTACACGTCATGGACATTGCAAGCGGCAATACCAGTGCTATCACAGACACTACCGCAGATGAACGCCCCAGCTTTGCACCCAATAGCCGTCTCATCGTATTTGCTACCAGACAAGAAGGCCGTGAGGCCTTGATGACAACCACACTCGATGGCCGCATCAAAGCACGGCTTGCGGGACAGGGCGGTGATATTCGTGAACCCAATTGGGGGCCTTTTTCTAAAGCCCAGCCATAATCTCCTTCTAAATTAAGTTAGCACTTTTATGAAAAAACTTTTATCGCTTCTGATTTCTGTTGCCATTATTTCGGGCTGCTCATCCAACGTGAAGCTCAATGATGTCCCTGTGGAAGATCGCTCTGGGGCGAATCCAAACACTGCGGCTGCAGCATCATCCGTCTCATCGCTAGACGCAAGAGGAATCGGCAGTTTGAATGGCATCAAACCTGGCCCTGCTGGTGTCGCCAATGTGGTGTATTTTGACTATGACAGTTACACCGTTAAGCCTGAATTTCAAGCTGTTTTAGATGCGCATGCGCGTTTTATCAAAGCAGACGGCACGCGCCGTGCCAATATTGAAGGCCATACCGATGAGCGTGGCGGTAGTGAATACAACCTTGCATTGGGTCAAAAACGTGCTGAGGCGGTTCGACGTGCTCTGAATGCCTTGGGTGTTGCTGACGGACAAATTGAAGCAGTTAGTTATGGCAAGGAGAAACCTGCTTTGGCTGGAACCGATGAAGCTGTGTTCGCTAAAAACCGTCGTGCTGAGATCACCTACCGATGAAAAAAATAACCCTCTTACTTGCCTTATGCTTTTTTTCAGTAGCACGCGCTGGTCTATTTGATGACGATGAAGCACGTCGCGCCATAATAGATGTAAGAAAAAAAATTGAAATACAAACTGAAGAAATTAAGAAAAGTGTAGATGACATCAAAAAATTTCAAAATAATTTAATTGAGCAGCAAAACTTATTTGAAAATTTACGCAATGAAATTCAACGTGTTAGGGGTGAAAAAGAAGAATTAACCCAAGAGCTACGTAAACAACAAGCTGCGGCGCAAGCATTGTCTCAAGGTATTGATGAACGCTTAAAGAACATTGATGAACGCTTAAAGAACATTGATGAACGCTCAAAGAAGTTTGAGCCAGTTAAAGTTAAATTAGACAACCAAGAGTTTCTGGCAGACCCCGCAGAAATACGGTTTTACGAAGCGGCTTTGGCAACTTTTCGCAAAGGCGAATTTGCAGTTGCCAGCGAAGGTTTTATTGACTTCAATAAACGCTATCCCACCAGTGGCTATGCTGTGATGAGCCTTTTTTGGTTAGGTAATTCGCAATACGCAAACCGTGAATACAAAGACGCCATCAAAAACTTCAATAACTTGTTAGCAAAAGACCCAGACCATGCACGTGCCCCTGACGCCATGTTGTCTATTGCCAATTGCCAACTGGAAATGAAAGACGTGAAATCGGCGCGCAAGACTTTGGACGATCTCATGAAAAAATATCCACAATCGGAATCAGCCGCTGCTGCAAAAGAGCGTTTATCTAAACTCAAATGATCGACATACATACCACCACGAACGAGGTCCTCTGGGCCTTTTTTTTAGTCTCCTTAGTATTGGGCGTTATCTCGCAACGCACACATTTTTGTACGCTAGGCGCACTCTCTGACATCGTCCACATGGAAGACTGGACGCGGGCGCGTCAATGGATATTGGCAACTGCAACCGCCATGCTGGGCTTTGCTTATCTGTGTGATATCTCAGCCATCAATCCAGCTAAGACTCTTTATGCTAGTAACCGATTGATGTGGCTGTCTGCCATTGTGGGTGGACTCATGTTTGGCTACGGCATGGTCAATGCATCAGGATGCGGCAATAAAACCTTGGTTCGTATCGGTGGTGGCAACTTGAAATCGTTGGTGGTTTTTATTGTCATGGGCATCAGTGCATTTGCCACTTTGAAAGGCCTCACGGCTGTTGTTCGCGCCAAATACTTAGATGTGGTTGCCCTCGATATACCAAGCGGCTCACATATGGGTTCATTGTTGTCGTCTGCCATGGGGGGTGAAGCACAACAATTAGCGGTTTACGCTGGATATGCAATGGGGGGTTTATTTTTCGTCATTGCTCTAGCGCGCAAAGATTTTCGAACCATTGAAAATGCTGTTGCTGGTATTGGTGTTGGTTTAACGGTCATTGCCTTGTGGTGGGTCAGCGGCCATCTGGGCTTTATTGAAGAACATCCTGAGACGCTAGAGTCTGTTTACCTCGCTACAAATTCAGGCCGAATTGAAGCGCTAACATTTGTAGCACCTGCCGCTTATTTGCTGGATTGGCTGCTATTTTTTAGCGACACCTCCAAGGTTTTAACTGCTGGGATAGTCTCCGCGCTAGGTGTCATTGTGGGGGCTTGTGTATCCGCTATCCTCAACCAGTCCTTTCGCTGGGAAGGTTTTGCTGATGTGTCCGACTTGGCTAGACATCTCATCGGCGGGGTACTCATGGGAGTCGGTGGTGTAACGGCTATGGGTTGCACTTTTGGACAGGGTGTTAGTGGCTTATCTACCTTAAGCCTGATGTCTTTTGTTGCAGTCGCCTCCATAGTGCTTGGAGGTGTTTGTGCTTTAAAGCTGCAAGCTGCGTCTATCGAGCCTTGTACGACTTAAACATCCGATAGATGGATCACCAAGACCTTACCGCAAGACGTTTTGGTGGACTTGAACGCTTATATGGTGTGTCAGGTGCAAAGCAGATTCGTGATTCGCATATTGCAATTGTAGGAATTGGCGGAGTAGGCTCATGGGCAGCAGAAGCACTAGCCCGAAGCGGAGTAGGCAAACTCACGTTGATCGATTTCGACCACATAGCGGAATCAAATATCAACCGCCAAATCCATGCGCTAGACGACACCCTGGGTATGTCTAAAGTACTAGCAATGCAGCAGCGTATCGCGCATATCAATCCGCAATGTGTAGTGGTGTGCACAGATGAATTCGTAACGCCTGAAAATTGGCCCATGGTTTTAAATGCAGAGGTGGATGCCGTCATTGATGCATGCGATCAAATCAAAGCAAAAACAGCGATGGCCGCTTGGGCCATTGATACAAAAACAATATTTATTACTGTCGGTGCTGCCGGAGGAAAACGCGCAGCGCATAAAGTCGATATTGAAGATCTTTCTCTCGCAACGCACGACCCCTTATTGGCGCAATTACGCTACCAATTAAGACGCGAACACCAAGCACCACGCGATAAGAAAAAAATAGGCATTTTCTGCGTTTACAGCAAAGAATCTGTAGCACCTGCAGACGCAAGTTGTCAGATAGAAGGTGATACAGATGGCTCACTCAACTGCCATGGATATGGGTCTGTAGTTAGTGTCACCGCAACTTTTGGACAATGTGCAGCTGGGTGGGTCATCGAGAAAATTTCTACGCTATAATTTACGGCTTCGCTTTGCATTAAATATTGAGTTACTGCAACTTGAAACGGGACCATAGCTCAGTTGGTAGAGCAGCGGACTTTTAATCCGTTTGTCGTGGGTTCGACCCCCGCTGGTCCCACCAATAAAACTAAAAAAGGGTTTGCATATTTGCAAACCCTTTTTTTATTTAATTCGCTTCTAGCGCCTCGTTAATCTCTAGCCACCGTGCTTCTAAGCTCGCAAGTTCTTGTTCAATTAGTTTTAACCGTTTAGAAGTCTCTGCTATTTCTTTTGGATTCAAAGGCTCTAAGAGTTGCTTGAGACACGTTTCTTTTTCAAGCTCCAAAGCTGCCATCTTTGGCTCTACTTTTTCAAGTTCTTTTTTGAGAGGTTTTTTCTTTTCTTGCTTCAGTTTGTTGTTTGAACCACTCTCATTGGTTTTTTTAACAGGAGTGGCAACCACAACAGCGGCCGCAGCTGCAGCCTCGGCTCTCAAGCGCTTACTCTCATCAAGCAGATAGCGCTGGTAGTCGTCTAAGTCGCCATCAAATGGCGCAATACCACCGCGCGAGACCATCCAAAATTCGTCACATACGGCTCTGAGCAATGCGCGATCATGACTCACCAGCATGACAGTGCCTTCAAACTCGTTGAGAGCCATGCTCAAGGCTTCGCGGGTGGCTAAATCTAGGTGGTTGGTAGGCTCGTCTAGCAACAATAGGTTAGGGCGTTGCCAAACAATCATGCACAGTACCAAACGGGCTTTCTCGCCACCGCTCATGCTGCCCACCGCTTGTTTAACCATATCGCCGCTGAAGTTAAATTGCCCTAAATAACTCCGTAAATCTTGCTCGCGCGTAGCTTGTCCTGCTAACTTACCTTGTGTGGTGAGTTTTTTCACCAAGTCAATCATGTGTTGCAGCGGCGTGTCTGCTGGTTTCAAGACATCAAGTTCTTGCTGCGCAAAGTAACCAATGTTTAATCCTTTGCCTTCTGTAATTTCTCCAGCCAACTCTTTTAGATCTCTAGCAATAGTTTTTACAACGGTGGATTTACCTTGACCATTTGCACCCAAAATGCCAATGCGTTGACCTGCCAACACAGATCGACTGACGTTTTGAACGATTACCGTAGGCGGTGTGTCGGCATCTGCATCTGATGACGGCGGATAACCAAATGAAACACCTTGCATAGACAACATGGGGTTGGGCAAATTGGCAGGCTCCTTAAACTCAAAGCTAAAGTCTGCGTCCGCTAGCAACGGGGCAATTTTCTCCATGCGGTCCAAAGCTTTCACACGGCTTTGTGCTTGCTTGGCTTTACTGGCTTTGGCTTTAAAACGCGCAATAAATTTTTGTAAATGCGCGATCTTGTCTTGTTGTTTAGAAAAAGCGTTTTGTTGCAATTCCATTTGCTCGGCACGCATGTCTTCAAACTTGCTGTAATTGCCACCGTAACGCACCAATTTAGCTGCGTCTATATGTAAGGTGACATTGGTCACCGCATCTAAAAATTCACGGTCATGGCTAATGACCACCATCGTGCCTTCGTAGCGTTTCAGCCACGCTTCTAACCAAACCAGGGCATCTAAATCCAAGTGGTTAGTGGGTTCATCTAGCAACAGAAGATCAGAAGGGCACATCAAGGCACGAGCCAATTGCAAGCGCATGCGCCAACCGCCCGAAAAACTGTTGACGGGATTGTCTAGTTCCGTGGTTTTAAATCCCAGTCCTAATATCAAAGATTGCGCACGGGCTGGCGCGTCATGCTCGCCTGCGTCATACAGCGCCATGTAGGCGTGGCCCATGCGATCGCCATCACCACTTTCTTCAGCTGCAGCAACTTCTATACGGGCATCACACAAAACCGTATCGCCTTCGATCACAAATTCGGTGGCGCTTTGGTCCGTCTCAGGCATGTCCTGCGCCACTTGTCCCATACGCCATTGCGCTGGGATGTAGTATTCGCCGGCATCTTCTTGCAAGCTACCGTTCAAGAGTCCAAAGAATGTTGATTTGCCAGCGCCATTGCGACCGACCAATCCCACTTTTTCGGATGGATTGACGGTGACGGTCGCACTGTCTAGCAAGACTTTGGCGCTTCGACGTAAAACAATATTTTTTAAGGTAATCATGTGTTGGTATTGTTAAGAATGATTGCCTGTCGAGTTAGCAAAAGAACTTGGTCATCTCCCGCGCTCGTGGTTAACCAAATCACGTCGAGATTAGGAAATGCGGCTTCAAAGTATTCACGTTCATTGCCTATTTCTAAAACTAATATGGCATTTTCTTGCATGTAATCGGGTGCGTCATGCAATAAACGGGTGATAAAGCGCATGCCATCCGGTCCGCCATCGAGCGCTATTGCTGGTTCACTAACGTATTCTTTAGGCAATGTTGCCATGCTTTGGCTATTCACATAAGGCGGATTGCAGAGAATGAGGTCAAACTTATGTTGAATATTTTGAAAACCGTCTGACTGCACCCATGTCATGCGTTCTTGCAATCCGTGTCGATCCATATTGATTGCAGCAACTTCAAGTGCTTCAGCACTGATATCACTCCCAACCACTTTTACATCGGGATAGGCGAGGGCGGCAAGAATCGCTAAGCTGCCGTTGCCTGTGCACATATCGAGCAGATGTTTCGTGTCTGCAGATAACCATGGATCGATATTTCCAGAGGCCAAGACTTCGGCGATCAATGAACGCGGAACGATCACTCTTTCGTCCACATAAAAAGACACACCTTCCAGCCATGCTTCTTGCGTTAAGTAGGCCACGGGCTTTCGTGTTGCAATACGTTGCGCGATCAACTGCTGAACATTGACAAGGTCAGCCTCTATCACCAAGGCGTCTTGTGCGTCGTCTGTGAAATCAGTATCTAGAGGCAGTCCCAGTTGCCATAAAACCAACCAAGCTGCTTCATCCTGTGCATTGTTGGTGCCATGACCAAAACTCAATCTCGCATGTAAATGGGCATCTTCAAGTTGGGTGGCACAGTCTTCAATTAACGCGCTCAGTCTTTTAGGTGACGTCATCACGCGCGGTGTTCGGCGCCAGAAGATAGGCTATGTAGACGCTCTAATACGCGTCGATAAATATTTTTGAGTGGTTCTATATCGGCCACAGCAATATGCTCATCGATTTTGTGGATCGTTGCGTTGGGCGGTCCTAATTCAATAACTTGCGGACATATTTGTGCTATGAAACGGCCGTCGCTAGTGCCACCCGTTGTAGAGAGTTGGGTTTGTATGCCGGTTTCATCAGCGATGGCCGCTTGTACCGCTTTCACTAAATCACCTGGCTTGGTTAGGAATGGCAAGCCTCCTACAACCCAAGCGAGTTCATAGTTCAATTTGTGTCGCACTAAAACTTCCTCAACACCCTTTTTCAATTCTTGAACCGTCGACTCAGTAGAAAAACGGAAATTAAAATCCACCACGCATTCACCAGGAATGACATTGCCAGCACCTGTGCCCGCGTGGATATTGCTTATTTGCCACGATGTAGGTTGAAAAAACTCATTGCCTTTGTCCCACACTGTTTGAGCAAGTTCAGCCATGGCGGGGGCGAAGGTATGGATGGGGTTGAGCGCCAACTGCGGATAGGCAATGTGCCCTTGGATACCTTTGACGGTGAGTTTGCCGCTCATCGTGCCACGGCGTCCGTTTTTAATCATGTCGCCAGTGCGCTCGACAGAAGTGGGTTCGCCCACAATGCACCAGTCAAGTTTTTCACCACGGGCTTTCAATGCCTGACAGACTTTTACCGTGCCATCCACTGCAGGGCCTTCTTCATCACTGGTGAAAAGCAAAGCAATATTGAAAGCTGGGTCAGACTGGGCCGCTAAAAATTCTTCAATCGAAACCACCATGGCAGCCAGCGAAGTTTTCATATCGCTGCTGCCACGGCCAAACAATTTGCCATCGCGGTGCGTTGGCGTAAAAGGATCGCTACTCCATTTGGCGATCGGGCCGGTAGGAACTACGTCGGTGTGACCCGCAAATACTAATGTTTTAGAGTGGGCATGCGTGCTGCGTTTGATGGCCCACAAATTACGCACGCGAAATGTGTCTGGACCACTATCGATGCGTTCGAACTCAAAACCTAAGGGGGCAAGATGCGACGCTATTAAGTCTAAACAGCCGGCGTCTTCAGGCGTTGCCGAAGGACGTGCAATCAGTTGTTCGGCAAGCGCAAGTGTGCGGGACATGTGGTGGATAACGTAAATTTAGTCGCGCAACAAGTCGTTCAACGATGTTTTGGCGCGGGTTTGCGCGTCCACACGTTTCACGATCACCGCGCAATACAAGCTGTATTTGCCATCGGCGCTTGGTAAATTTCCAGAAACTACAACAGAGCCAGACGGAATACGACCGTAGG
>JBAXNJ010000028.1:0-10073 GCA_037133815.1 Betaproteobacteria bacterium | reverse complement strand
AATCAATTTAGAGTTATCGCGTAATGGCTTCGCTTTGATGTCCGATCTACCAATGGCCAAGCCAAGCGATAAGGTTTTGATACGTAAATCGTTTTCAGCCGCGATTTCTTGGGCATATGTAAGATCATAGCGGGCTTGTGCATCACGCACGCCAGTGATAGTTGCTGTACCCACTTCAAAATTGCGTTTGGCAGATGCGAGTTGTTCTGCCACAGCTTTTTTCTGGGCTTTGACAAATTCAAGGCTGTCTTGGCTTGAAAGCACATCAAAATATGTTTGCGTGACGCGCACCAACAACTCTTGCTCTGCTGCTTCATATTGCGCGGTGGCTTGTAGAAGTTGACGACCACCTTGTTTATAGGTCGCCCATACAGCAGGACGGTATATGGGTTGGGTCATCGTTACGTTGGCTGTGTAGTTGCCATATGTATTTTGGCCATTCACATATGTACTTGTTGGTTTGTCATAGGTCAACTCTGCATTTGTACGTGTGGCAGTTGAACCTAATGAAATATTCGGCAATATCCCACCGAGCGTCTGATTGGCCTTAGCCAAATTAGCCTCATACTGTGCCTTAGCCGAAATAAAAGACGCGTCATATCCGCGTGCTACCTCGTACAAGTCAATCAAGCTCTGCGCTTGCACAGTCGCAGAAAACGACAACATAGCCGCTAATGCGATAGGGAGGGGACGAAATAAGTTGCTAGACATCTTCATGTGATTCTTTCAAAAATCAATAGGTGGGCACAGTGGGATCAACTTCCGAAGACCATGCATGGATACCACCAGCAATATTGGCTAAGTGCGTAAAACCTTGGCTAGACAGATAGGCTGCAACTTGCATGCTACGACTGCCATGGTGACACAGACATGCGATCGGGCGGTCTTTGTCTAGTTCAGATAACTTCTCTACAACGGATCCCATCGGCAAAGTGAGCAACTCAAATCCGTTAGCAGTA
This sequence comes from Betaproteobacteria bacterium, assembly GCA_037133815.1. Lineage (GTDB taxonomy): Bacteria > Pseudomonadota > Gammaproteobacteria > Burkholderiales > Burkholderiaceae_C > Limnohabitans. The sequence continues at coordinate 9,114 of JBAXNJ010000028.1, read as the reverse complement.
ACACTTGCAGTCTGCACTTCATAAGGTTCGCGCACATCCAGAACAACGGTAGCGCCGTGTAAGGCTTTGCTGCTGATCCAGTCAGACAATTGAGAGGGTTGAATTTGATCGATCATGTGTCAGATTTAGAAGTGGAAGCGACTTGGTTCAGTAAAGCCTAGCAAGCGAGGTGCAGCGGTGTCCCAAAGTGCGCGATGGTCCCAGGCGCTTGCACTGGTGCGGGTATACAAAGTGGCTTGCATCACAGGTTCTTCTCCTACGATAGCGATCAAACGGCCACCGATCTTGATTTGTTCAAGCATTTCTTGAGGAACTGCATGAACCGATCCACCTAGCACAATGGCATCAAAAGGGCCGATATCTGATGCGCCCGTGCTGCCATCTTCCAAGCGTAAATCTACATTGTTGATACCAGCACATTGCAAGTTCTTGCGTGCATTGGCATGTAATTCAGGGTTGATTTCTAGACTCACCACATGGTGCGAGCGGTCGGCCAGTAATGCAGTGAGATAACCGCTACCCGTGCCAATCTCTAAAACTTTGTCTGTGGGCTTGAGCGCTACATCGTGCATAAGACGCGCGTCGATGCGAGGCGCCACCATGGCTTGTCCATGGCCCAGTGGAATCTCAGTATCTGTATAGGCCAGCGCTTGGTAGGCAGCAGGAACGAATAGTTCACGCGCAATGTGTTGCAGCGTGTGTAAAACAGCAGGGTCTAAAACTTGCCAAGGGCGAATTTGTTGTTCGACCATATTGAAGCGGGCTTTTTCTAAAGCGTTCATCGCGTGACTCCGGGCTAGGTAGGTTGACTGCATAAAATTTTAACGGGCGCTCACTAGGGGTTAGCCAAGCTTGGGGGCATGCCATTTGCGGCGAATCCAATTGGCAAAATCATCAAGGTAGCAATACACCACGGGAACCACTACCAAGGTTAGCAGCGAGGAAGTAATCACTCCGCCAATCACAGCCTGACCCATAGGCGCCCGCTGCTCTGACCCCTCCGTCATAGCAAATGCCAAAGGAATCATGCCAAAAATCATGGCCAAGGTGGTCATCAAAATAGGGCGCAAGCGCACTTGCGCTGCTAATAAAAGCGCCTCTTCACGGGGTAGACCTTTTTGAACACTGCCGTCCGTTCGAACCTTGTCTTCGCGCGAACGAATGGCAAAGTCAACCAACAAAATCGCATTTTTGGTGACCAATCCCATCAGCATCACCATGCCAATGACTGAGAACATGGACACGGCAGACCCAAACATCAGCAAGGCCAAGACCACACCAATCAATGTCAAGGGCAATGCCGTCATCAGTGCCAAAGGTTGTAAAAAGCTTTTGAATTGGCTCGCCAAAATCATATAAATGAACACAATGGCCAGTACCAAAGCAGACAGGGCGTAGTCAAACGACTCTTTCATGCTTTTTGTGGAGCCGCTAAATTGGTAACGGTAACCAGGTGGCAACACCATCTCTTCCATAATTTTCTTTATATCGCCAGAGACTTCACCCGCAGAGCGGTTGAACACATTGGCATTGATGGCGACTTCGCGCATTAAATTGCGGCGATTGATTTGGTTAGGTCCAGTGCCTTCTACGACATGGGCGAACTGGTTCAAGCGTGCCACGCGGGGAGTTCCGTCTGGCGCCGTTCCCACGACAAATGGCAGGCGTTCAATGTCTTGGATATTGTCGCGTGCACTAGGGGCCAAACGTACGTTCACGTTGTAGGTTTGGTCGTCAGGAGCCAACCAATTGGTGACGGTTTTACCTTCCACCAAGATACGTAATTGGTTGCCGATATTGCCAAGTGTGAGTCCTAGATCGCTCGCAGCCTCGCGTTGAAGGGCTACTTGCACTGTGGGTTTGTTGGGTTTCACGCTGGAGTCAAGATCGACCAAGCCCGCAATAGGTCGCACTTTGACCATGACTTGTTGGGCAAGGCGCTCAAGTTCACGTAAATCGGGTCCTAACAAAGAAAACTCAATTTGCTTATTGCCGCCAACGGTATCCAACAAACCTGCATGGGTCACGGTGATACCAGACACGCGTTGCAATCGATTGCGCAAAAGAGACGTCATTTCATCCATACTGCGTTGGCGTAGTTTGCGATCAATCAAACGGATGTAAACGCTGGCATAAATTTTTCCGTTAGCGTTGCCAGTATTGATAGTGGCCAAGGTGTAACGCACCTCCGGAAACTCTCGAATGATTTGCTCTACCTGTTGCGCTTTGGCCTCGGTGGCCTCTAGGGACGATCCTACGGGCGTATAAAAGTTCACCGAGGTTTCTGAAAAATCTGCTTTGGGTACAAACTCTGTACCAAGCAAGGGGACCATGAAAACGCTGGTGATAAATATGCTTGCAGCCAAACCTAAGGTGGCGCGCTTATGCTTTAGAGACCAGCGTAGGGTGGTTTGGTAAAGCGCTTCTAAGCGTTGCATGCTTCTATCAAACCATGCGGTGATAGGTGCAATAGTGCGGTCATACCAATTGGGTTTTCTATGGTGATCCGCAGGCGTTTGACCATTCACTTTAATCGAAGGGTCATGCCATACCGAAGAAAGCATCGGGTCCAGGGTGAAACTCACAAACATCGAGATCAACACAGCAGCCACGATAGTCAAACCAAACTCGTGGAAGAACTTGCCGATGATGCCGCCCATGAAGCCAATCGGTAAAAATACAGCGACGATAGAAAAGGTGGTGGCCAGCACCGCTAGACCAATTTCTTGTGTGCCTTCCATGGCGGCGTCATAAGGGGTTTTGCCCATTTGCACATGGCGCACGATGTTCTCTCGCACCACGATGGCATCATCAATCAGCAAGCCAACGCAAAGAGACAGCGCCATCAAAGTCACCATATTGATGGTAAAGCCAAACATGTACATGAACAAAAATGTGCCAATGATGGCAATGGGTAAAGTCAACCCGGTGATGACGGTCGAGCGCCACGAGTTCAGAAATAAAAATACGATCAAAACGGTGAGTAAGGCGCCTTCAATCAGGGTGCGTCGGACATTCTCAACCCCTACGCGAATCGGGCGCGAGCCGTCTTGCACAGTCTCTAAAACAACCCCTTTGGGTAATTCGGCCTTAATGGCGGTAACGGCTTTGTTCAGGTTGTCGACTACTTCGATCGTATTTTCATCTAACGCTTTTTGGACCGTGATGAGTAAGGTACGTTGTCCGTTATAGAGCGCCAAGTTTTCGACTTCTTGTGCCCCGTCTTTGACAGTGGCGACTTGGCTGAGACGAATAGGGGTTGTGGCTTTGCGCGCCACGATGATTTGCCCAAACATCTCAGGCCGTAACATACGGCCTTCGACTTGAATCACTCTGTCTTGCTGTAATGAGCGCAAAGAACCTACGGGCATGTCTTTCGCTTCTGATGCTACGGCGTTGGCTATTTGTTCTGCGGAGACGCCCAACGACTCCATGGCTTGCGGATTGAGATAGATATTGATCTCTCGCAAAGTGCCGCCCACCATATTGACAGCGCCGACGCCCGACACATTTTGCAGGCGTTTTTTTAGAACTTGATCCGTCCAGTTGGTGAGTTCAACAGCGGATAGCGATGAAGTACCAGGCAGCACAGCCAAAGACCAAATCGCACGGCTAGCAGGATCAAAACGCAAGATGCGCGGGTCTCTTACTTCATCGCGCAGAGTAGGGCGCATCAGCGCGACTTTTTCGCGCACGTCATCGGCGCCTTTGCGGCCATCTATGTTGAGGTCGAACTCAACCACCACCACCGACACACCTTCATAACTGCGAGACGTGAGTGCATTGATACCGGCAATGGAATTGACTGCTTCTTCCACTTTTTTAGTGACCTCGCTCTCGACAATTTCAGGAGAGGCACCTGGATATTCGGTGCTCACGACAACGACGGGCAAATCAATATTAGGAAACTGGTCGATCTTGAGGCGCTGATAAGAGAACAAGCCCAGCACCACAAATGCGAGCATCAACATCGTCGCGAAGACGGGATTTTTGAGGCTAACTTTAGTGAACCACATGGTGTGTTGTGAACGGATTTAGCGAGAAGTTGGATTGGTAGCTGTGAACCGAACTGTCATTCCTTCACGCATTGCGCCAACTTGGCTTTTTAAAACAATGCTGCCGGCTGTTAGGCCTTTCACTGCCACCCAGTCTTGTGAATCTTTGCCAGATGCATCGTTGCCGCGAATACCCGTCTCTACGGTTTGATGGCGGACGCGCATGTCTTCTCCTACTTTTTCTAATATCTGTACGTAGGGGCTAGGGTGGTCGGTACGCACCGATGTCAAGGGCACGGCCATGACTAGTGAGTTCATTAGCCCTAAAGTGCCCTTGGCAAATAAACCGTGGCGCAACCCCGCAGGTTTGTCCAAAGTGAGGTAGACAAAAACACTACGACTGCCCGCTTGTGCACTCGGGCTCATGCGGGTTACGCGCGCTGTCACAAGTTCGGAGCGGTCTTCGATTTGTAGCCGAGCTGTTTGCCCCATCTTGACGTCCAGTGAATCGCTTGGGCTGAGAGGGGCTTCTACTTCGAGTTGGCGCAAGTCGACCAACTCTAAAACTTTGGCATCGATGCCTACCCGTTCACCCAGTTGCGCAACGCGCACAGCAATCACGCCAGAGAAAGGCGCACGTAGCACAGAATCATCCAAAGATTTACGGGCGACATCTGCGCCTGCAATAGCCGCCTTATGGCTAGCCACTGCGCCTTGGAAAGAGGCCAGTGAATTATCTAGCGCAGTTTTAGAGATAAAGCCTTGATCGACCAAGGCCTTGTTGGTGTCCCATTGGCGTTGGGCGATTTCCATTTGTGACTTGGCTGCACTGGCTTGTTCTTGCGCTTGCTCAAACCGACGCTGGTATTCCACTGGATCAATACGGGCCAACACTTGTCCAGCAGAAACAGAGTCGCCTTCACGCACTTTGATTTCTTTTAACTCACCTGCTACGCGTGCTTTGATGACTGCGTAATTCAATGCCTTCACAGTACCGGAGACCGCTAATCCTTGGGTAATTTCGCGGATCTCGGCAGTGAAGACATCGTTGTTGGAGAGCTCGATTTGGGCTTGCAATTGCGCTGCATCCGTTGCGGCGAGTTGCTGGGTGCGCTTGGCGGAGAGTGCTCGCCAAATGCCAATAACCAATGCCAACAAAATGAGGGCAATGACGATACGACGGGTTGTTATTTTCATAGGACTCATCTGCGATGCAGTTTTTTAAACAGTGATGCCGTGGAGCAAAACGTCCACCTGCATTTCTATAAAGCGCTCAGGGTCTATCTGAATACCGGAAGAACACAAGCCCATAGAGTTTTTCCACATCATCAGAAAAATCATGGGGGCGTGAACCGTGTGCACCGCTTGGTCAAGGTCCATTGTTCGGAACTCACCAGTATCAATACCGCGCTGCAAGATGCGGCGAATCAAGGCAACACCAGGTTCGATGACTTCGGCGTGATAGAAGTTAGCAATTTCAGGAAAGTTTTGGGCTTCGCCCATCACCAACTTAGGGATGCCACTGGCCGGCGTGTTTCCAATTCGCTCCCACCAAGAACGCATGGCATAGCGCAACATCTCGCTGCTGCTGCCTTTGAACGTGTTGAACTCTTCGTTCCAAGCTGGGAATAAATTGGCAATGTTTTCGCGAATAACGGCTTTGAGCAGGTCTTCTTTGGTTTCGAAATACAAAAACAAAGTGCCCTTGGACACACCAGCCAATGCGGCCACTTCTTCTACGCGGGTGGCGGCAAAGCCTTTTTCCACAAACAAAGACAGCGCGGCTTGCAATAACTCGCCGGGGCGGGCTTGCTTGCGGCGCTCACGTTTGTGGTGGGGATCGATAACGAGCGATGGGGATGCAGAAGACACTGATTTAAATTAATGACTGACTGGTTAGTAATATAGCCGATTGGCTCCATATCCTGTGTATTTACGGGCATCACATGGGCAAAGTAATGTCTAAGGTGACTAAGAGCCTAAAATCGTGGGTTATGTCTCAAGCCCTGCCCCTTCACGACAACCTCGGCGATTACCATGTGATCACCTTGGGTGGTGGTTGCTTTTGGTGCACTGAGGCTGTGTTTGTCCGAGTTGAAGGTGTTGTAGACGTGGAATCAGGCTATTGCAACGGCCATGTACAAAACCCCACCTACGAACAAGTTTGCGATGGCAATACGGGCCATGTGGAAGTGGTGCGATTGCGCTATGACCCCAAAGTAACTAGCTTGCGCGAATTGCTAGAGATTTTTTTCGTCATTCACGACCCCACCACCTTGAACCGTCAAGGCAATGACGTAGGCACCCAGTACCGCAGTGGCATTTACCTAAGCGTTGCTGGTGACCTTGAAGTAGCCAAAAGCTTTGTAGAGCAAGTCAACAAAGCTATGAATGGCAAAGTAGTGACCGAGATCGAGATGCTGGACAACTACAGTGCCGCAGAGGATTACCACCAAGACTATTTCGAGAACCATCCCAATCAAGGGTATTGCGCTTTTGTGGTGGCACCCAAGGTTAAGAAGTTTTTACAGACTTTTTCAAACAAGGTGCGCGCATGATGCGGCAACTGTGTGATTTACGCAGATGGTTGATGTGGACGCTGCTGGCACTGGTGTGCCTGCAGACCTTGACCGTTGTGCACCGTATCGTGCATAAAGAAAGTGCGGCACAACGCGTAACGCATACATTGCAAGATATTTCAGTGGCGCAGCAAAAGCCAATAAATTCGCCTAGCAACCCAGCAGAAGAAACGCCTTTTTTTGCTGATTTATGGGGCGAACATAAAAGTTTGACGGACTGCCAGTTGTTTGACCAAGCCTGTCCTGACGCCTTGCAACACGCTTTGCACACAGATAGTTATATTCCTCCGCCCGCAATATGGTTAGGTGTTATGTTGCTCGAACGCTTTGCGCTGTTCGAGCGGTTTTATGCGGCCCGAGGCCCGCCTGTTCTTACTTTGATTTGACTGTTAGTTTGCGTTGAGGGCATAGCCCTGAGCGCTGTCATTTCTTTGTGAACAGGATGGTTTTATGAAATTTCGAGATTTCACTCATTCGCTTTCCTTTGTGGCGAGCCTTACGTGTTTTGCGCACTTATCTGTGTATGCGCAAAGTGTCCAAGATCCGTATACAACGCGTTTAGATGATGTCACCATCACAGCGCGTCCTCTAGAAAATTCAGTTTTATTGGTGCCAGCCCAGCAACTCTCGGGCGCAGCACTTGCCCAGCGTCAAGGTGCAACGCTAGGTGAAACCTTAGACAACTTACCGGGTATCGCCAACAGCTCTTTCGGCCCCAATGTGGGGCGGCCAACCATACGCGGTATGGACGGCGATCGAATTCGCATATTGCAAAACAGCGGCGCGAATATGGATGTCTCAGGTTTGAGCTTTGACCATGCGGTACCGATTGACCCACTCACCACTGAACGCATTGAAATTCTGCGTGGCCCCGCTACTTTGCTTTATGGTGGCAGCGCTATCGGTGGCGTGGTGAATGTGATCGACAACCGCATCGCGCGCGAACGTGCATTTGATGCCAAAGGTGGCGTGATGGGTAAAGCCGAAGTGCGTGCTGGCGGTGCTGCCAATGAACGCAGCACAGGTGCCATGGTGGAGACAGGGACCGATAAGTTCGCCATCCATGTAGATGCTTTTGACAGACGCACGCAGAATTTGAAGGTACCCAAAAACATGTCATGTGAAAGTAGCGTGAATTCTGTCAAGGTGTGTAATTCGGCCAGCAATACCAAAGGTGGTGCTGTCGGCGGAACTTTGTTGTTTGACAGAGGTTACTTAGGCTTGTCTACGAGTGAATATATAAGCACCTACGGAACGGTAGCGGAAGAGTATGTGACCATTGGCATGGTGCGCCGTCATCATGCGCTAGAGGGAAAGTTACGTGATGTGGGCGAATGGTTTCAAGATGTGAAGTTTCAAGGTGGGTATACCAATTACTCGCACACTGAATACACTTCAAATGTTGCAGGATCAATATTTGACAACAATGGAGCAGACATTCGCTTAGAAGCACGGCAACAAAGCATTTCACTCGGAAATGGTTTGCAGCTAGAGGGTATGTTGGGGTTACAGCGTGAAAACAACAATCTGGGTGCTTCAGGCGCTGAAAAATTTATACCCTCAAGCCGCACGCATAGCACTTCGTTATTTACATACCAAGCGCTCAAAACTTCATGGGGGCAATGGAGCGCCGGTGCTCGTACCGAGCGGGTTAGTGTGCAGTCTTTAGAAGATATTGCGTCCACTGCTACTCCTATTTCAACTATTTCTGCTCAAACCAAAACATTTAATCCATTGAGTTTTGCTCTGGGAGTTATGCGCAATTTACGTACGGGTGAAATGCAAGAGGGCTGGCAAATCACCAGTAACGTAAGTGCGAGTCAACGGTCACCAAAAGACTATGAGTTATTTGCTAACGGCGCCCATGCCGCGACTGGAACTTTTGAGGTCGGGTCTCCTAACAATACTTTAGAAAAAGCAACTCAATTGGATGTGGGCGGCGAATGGAAAAAAGGTGTTCATAAGTTTGGATTAACTGCTTTCACCTCTAATTTTTCAAATTACATATCTTTGCAAGCATCTGGCGCTGACTCTGCTGCTGATGGTCCCATTTATAACTTCCAAGGCGTACGCGCCAGATTTATGGGCCTAGAGTCAAACGCCAAACTCCGTATGGTCGGAGGTCAGCAGGCGCTGCTCTCTAACGACGCACAACATGGCGCTGTTGATTTGGAGTTGCGCGGAGATATCGTACGGGCCGATGATTTAACCAACGGACGACCCATGCCTCGCATTGCGCCTATGCGTTTGGGCGCAGATGCTTTATGGTCAAAAAATGCATGGGGCGCACGTTTTGGTTTGATGCATGCCGGAGCACAAAATCGTATGCCGTATTACAGCAATGTCACTCCAGTCACGACGGCTGCACACACGATGTGGAATGCAGGGCTGAACTACCGGGCGCACAGCGGCCAAACCAATTGGGTGTTTTTCGCCAAATTGGATAACTTAACTAACAAGTTAGCCTACTCTTCTACTTCAAGCCTGACACAAACGATGTCCAGTAGTTTGGCACCACCGCTAGCTGGCAGAAGTTTGAA
>JBAXNJ010000027.1:0-10276 GCA_037133815.1 Betaproteobacteria bacterium | reverse complement strand
GTCCAGAGCACCGGTACCGTCCAGAGTGCCCCAAGCGTCCAGAATCTGGACGCCCTGGGGGTGTCCAGAGTAGTCCGACCGTCCAGAGCAAACAAGCGTCCAGACCATGGCAAGCGTCCAGAGTAAAAATTGCCTCAATTACACAGTTTGTTGCACATAATTAAAAATCACGCTTCAAGCCGCATAAAACAAGGGTTTTGCAAATCGACTGTTTTCTGTTAATCCGTAGGTCCCTGGTTCGAGCCCAGGTCGAGGAGCCAATAAACACGGGGCTTACAAGCCCTTTTTTGTTTTTATGCACTAGAAAAAATACTTCATGTAGATGTAGAGCTGTTTTTTTGGCGTGAGATCATTTTTTAAAAATTAACTTATCAATACAGATCTAAAGAAGATCGACGTGAATTGGTCTATCGGCTCCAGGCTGCGCATAAGCTTTGAACGCAATATGGCACCCTCCCAACCCACCCAGAAAAAACGCGACAGTGCTTGGGGATCCTGCCCCGGTGCTATTTCGCCGATATCGATGGCTTCGCTCAGGCACACTGCAACGCGCTTCTCCCATGACACCAAAACACCCTCCAGCCGTTCACGAAACTGCGTATTAAGGGCTGCAAGCTCCTGACCAAGATTGCCGATAAGACAGCCGCGCTTGAAGTCGAACTTCACCATGCCATTTTTTGCATTCACAGTGAAATTGACCAATCTCTGCAGCGGCGTTTGTGAAGTGTCATTAAAAATGCGGTCCATTTTTTTTGCGTAATACGCTTCATAGTTGTCGATTACGGCATGTCCAAAATGATCTTTGCTTTTAAAGTAATAGTAGAAAGAGCCTTTGGGTACGCCGACACGCTTGAGCACTTCATCAATACCCGTTATTTGAAATCCGCGCTCAGTCAAAAGTTCGGTTCCACACCAAACCAAAGCGTTGCGAGTATCTGTGCGTGTTGCGGCGCGATTGCCGCTTCTGCTGGGACTCAATGCCACATGACTAGTGAGGTGTTCTGACATGTAAGATTCTCCGATTGGCTTGTGATTTTTTCTAAGGCTTATTGGGGCCAGTAGCGTTTTTTAACCAATTTTTTATAAAGCTTTCCTGTAGGCAAACGCGGGAGCTCCAAGTCGAAATCTATCGATCGCGGACATTTGAAGTCTGCTAATTTTTCCCGACAAAATGTCTGTAGCTCTTCCGCCAAAGCTGGGCCAATATCGGATGCATGCACTGGTTGTACAACGGCTTTAACTTCCTCACCCCAATCATTATTGGGAATACCGACAACAGCTGCGTCCATTACTTTCGGGTGTTGTAGCAACACGTTTTCGATTTCTTGGGGGTAAATATTGACGCCACCGCTAATGATCATGAAGGCTTTTCTGTCTACCAAATAGAGATAACCTTGCTCATCTAGATAGCCAATGTCACCGAGGGTCGTCCAGCCCAAGGAGTTACGTGTTTGTGCGGTACTCACGGGGTCATTGTGATAAATGAACTGGGGACCATCAGAGAAATACACAGCTCCTATATGACCTACCTCTAAAGGGATTCCTTCTTCATCACAAATGTGCAGGTTGCCTTGTGAAGCACGACCCACCGACCCTTTATGCTGCAACCACTCAGCGGGAGTGATGCTACAAAAACCATTGTTTTCAGTCCCTGCATAGTATTCGTGCACGATTGACCCCCACCATTTAATCATCTGTTCTTTCACATCAATTGGGCAAGGTGCAGCAGCGTGCACCGCCATTTTCATGGATGACAAATCGAATTTTTCACGTATGGCCAGGTCAAGTTTGAGCAATCGCACAAACATAGTGGGCACCCATTGACTGTGGGTGATACGGCATCGCTCAATGGTCTGCAGGGCCAGAAGTGCATCAAATCGCTCCATGACCGTAACGGTCCCTCCCATCTTGATCACCGTCATGCTGTGACGCAGAGGTGCAGCATGGTAGAGAGGCGCGGTAGACAAGTAATGACTGTCTTCATCGTATCCAAACAATGGTGACAGTAACGTAACCAACATGGTTTGTTGTCCTGCAGCTGTCTTGGGCAGTGGCCACAGCACTCCTTTTGGGCGTCCAGTTGTGCCCGACGAGTAAAGCATGTCACTGCCTTGTAAAGGTTGTGCAAGAGCAAGGGTCGGCTTTTTCGCGCATTGAGCAATCCAATCCCCGTGCGACCTTTGTTCATCGCATCCACCCACGCTCATGCACTGCAGCGAACTGGGTAGCTTATAGAACAAGTCCTGGTCAACAGACTCCAAAGCTGCCGAATAACAAAACAGACGTGCACCACAGTCCCGGACGATGTAATCAATCTCATCGGTCGACAGGCGGGTACTTATCAGCGTGTAATAAACACCGCTTCGATCCAAGCCAAAGCAAAGTTCCAATAATTCACGGCAGTTATTCATCAGCACTGCCACATGATCGCCTGGAAGGATGCCTAAATCTGAAACCAAATGCGCAACTTGGTTTGCACGGTCTTCGAGTTGTGCGTAAGTGACTTTCTCACCACTCTCGCACATCTGAAATGCAACTTTATCAGGGTCAACGCTCGTTGGTTGAATAGGAATTAACATCAAATCCCCATTTTCAATGGGCAATACAGACTTTGCCGAACTGAGCACCACTCTTCAAATACGTCATGGCTTCTTTAAGCTCCTCGAATGCAAACACCTTATCGGTCACAGGCACGATCTGGTGCTGCTCCATGGCACGCAACATAGCTTTCATACCATCACGGTGCCCAACGGTCACGCCTTGAAGCCTAACTTGGCGGGTGATGATGTGGCCTAAGGAAGTGTTTACACTGCTTCCCGATAAGATGCCGATCATCGCTAAAGTACCGCCTGGGCGAATGCAGCGAAGAGATTGTGGAAGTGTTTTTTCACCACCTAACTCTAAAATCAAATCGTAGCCACGCCCCTGCGTAATCTCTCGGGTGGCTTTTGCCCATTCGGGCTGTTCACGGTAATTTATCACGGCATCAGCACCCAAGGCGATTGCGCGATTCATTCGCTCTTCGCTAGAGCTGATGACGGTGACATGAGCTCCTAAACTTTTGGCGAACTGCAGAGAAAACAAAGCAACGCCTCCGCATCCTTGTACCAAAACTCTATCGCCTGACTTGACGTGACCGTAAGTGACCACAGCACTCCAGGCGGTCAATGCAGCGCAGGGAAGGCTGGCAGCTTGGATATCGCTTAGGTAGTCTGGTACTGGCACCACACCTTGTTCAGACAAGCACATCACCTCCGTCATGGTCCCATCAATAGGTCCCCCCAGAGATTGGGTGAGCCTATGCAAATCTGGTTCGCCGCCGATCCAACCCTGAAAGTAAGTAGGGCAGACTCGATCACCCGCCCGAACACTCGTTACGTTTGCCCCAACCGCGATGACGTCCCCTACCCCATCAGAGATGGGAATCAATGGCAATTGACCGGTATACGCTCCGTAACCCCGTTCAGGCACAACAAGATCACGGTAGTTGAGAGAAGAGGCGCGCATGCGCACCAACACCTGACCAGCCCCTGCTGTGGGTTCAGGGCGTTGGGAAAGTTTCAAGTGGTCGATTCCCCACTCCCCCTCAATTTGAAAGACGCGCATTTAGGTTGCTCCTGGTTCGAAACGAAAGTCATGTGCCACACGATCAAGCAGCATCGCTGTAGAGCCATCGGCCAATGCGGCTGTGTGAGCTGCTGTGAGATGCCTTAAAAAAGCATAGCGATCCAAAAATCCCTCTGCACCCATAGCATGCAAGAGAGATCCCAATTGAGTCTGAGCCATACTAGTTGCATAAAGTTTGGCCTGAGCGGCGGCAGTTTGGACCTCACCTTCATTGTCGATGAGCTCGCAAGCATCGCTCACCAATAGCTCACCAGCTTGTAACGCTGTCGCTGCTTGCGCTATCTGCCATCGCCAGCCTTGGTATTGGTCCAAAGACTGGCCAAATGCGGTTCGCTTATGACCATAAACACTCGCATCGGCCAAAGCCTGAGACACCATTGCGCAACACATTGCTGCGACATAAGTGCGCGCACGGTTGATAGCACCCATGATGTCGACAAAAGCTTTGCCTGGCTGATACAAGAGGTGAAAGGAATCGCAATAGACATTCGTTAAGCGAAATCCGCCAATACCCATGCTACTCAGGGCACTATTGGTAGCAACTGCAACGCGCTCGAAACCAGGTGAATCAGCAAGGACAAAAAATGCCGCAATTCCTTTTACGCCTGAACCCGCTTGAGTTTGGGCATAAACCACGACACCGTCAGCATGAGCAGCATTGATGATCCAAGTCTTAGACCCGTTAAGCAACCAACCGTCGCCTTGACGGGTGGCAGTGGTTTGAATTTGTCCTAAATCTGATCCAGCGCCTGGCTCAGTCAATGCAGTGCATGCAACGATGGTGCCACGCATCAATTGACTTACATATAAAGGTGCCAACTCATGGGGCGATGCATTCACAAGTTGCGCTGCAACGTTGTGCGAATTCACCAATGCCATAGCAGCACTGAAATCAATCCGTGCTAGCTTGTGCAGAACTCTGACCTTATCACTGAATGTCAAACCTAATCCACCAGACTCAAGCGGCACTTGTAGACTCAATAATCCTGCCACACCAGCAGGTTCAAATAAAGCACGTCGGTCAAAAAGACCCTGTCCCCATTGAGCCGCATTCGGGGCTAGGTGCCGTTGAGCGAATTGACCTGCTTCTTCGATTGCGTTAGCCGCACGTTTGGACAGATCTTCTGTGTCTACGATCATTTCTTCATGCCTTTCTTGTGGTCGGCTTGCTATCACTTGAGATTAATTGACCAGCGCGTAACCACCGCCACAAGGAGGCAACCAAGGGCACCAGTCCCTTAGGCAAGAAGATAGTCGCCACCACCAAAATCAAACCATATGTGATGAGTCTAAAACTGTCAGCAAACCGTAAAAGCTCAGGCAAAAATGTGACCGAAACTGCACCAACTATGGGGCCTGTTAGCGTCCCGCTACCGCCCAAGATGACCGCTAAAATAATGTTCAGAGATTGATCGACGCCAAACGGCTCTGGATTTAAAAAGCCAATGTAATGAGCATAAAGAGTCCCAGCCAAACCGGCCAAAACTGAACTCATCACAAACGCAAATAACTTGTAGCGTGAAGTAATGACTCCCATGGCTTCTGCGAGGTCTTCGTTTTGGCGTATTGCCAACATCACCCGTCCAGCACGTGAGTGCAACACCAAGGCGCAAAAGATGGTTGCCAATACTGCTGCAGACAAAGCAAGAGCGTAATAATTGAGATTGCTGCGCCCTTCGAAACTGAAGACATGCCCTAAAAGTATCAGCTCGCTAGGACGTGGAACATCAGGTATACCGGCTTCGCCTCCAGTGAGCGCGCGAAACGTCATCAGCACAATAAAAATGACCATGTTGTACGCTAACGTGACAATTGAAAAGTAGTGTCCCTTGACTCGAAGACTCGGATACCCCGCAACTATTGCCATTACTCCAGTCAGCAAAGGCGCAATCACTAGCGTTGCCCAAACAGAAATACCAAAGTTCATTGTTAATAAGGTGGATATGTAGGCACCAATACCCATAAATCCCGCTTGAGCAATCGACACATAACCTATAAAACCTTGCGTTAAATTTTGGCCCTGCGCAAGCACAATCCAAATCAATGCCAAGGTCATCAAATGAATGTAATAAGGAGATTTGAATGCATGTGGCATAGCAAAAGCGGCCGCCACAGCAAATACGCTGAACATCAATGGCTTGGAAATAAGACGTCTCATTTTTTCCCCATCAAGCCTTGTGGCATGACCAGCAAGACCAAGATCATAATTAAAAAGGAAATTACATCCTTATAGGCTGACGATAAAAAGCCTGCGGCTAGGGACTCGCTGACACCTAAAACCAAGCCACCCAAAATAGCGCCTGGCAATGATCCAAGTCCACCCAATATCAACACGGCAAAACCTTTTACCGCGAAACTTTCACCTACGCCAGGTGCAAGAGCTAACAAAGCGCCAATGAGCGCACCTGCAGCCACCCCAAGAGCGGAAGAAATCGCAAATACAACAGATGAGACAAAGTTCACATTGACACCCATTAGCACCGCTGCATGCCTGTTTTGAGCCACGGCGCGAACAGACTTTCCAGTTTTCGTCTTTAAAAGAAGTATTGTCACAACTGCGACCAATGTGACTGCTGTAACGATCACAACCATTCGCAACTGAGCAACGAAGATTCCCCCAAAATCAAACACCTGCTGGTATGGCGTTTGAATGATCACCTGATCGGCTCCAAACAACAGTAAGTTACCGCCCTCCAGCATCATTGTTAGACCTAAGGCAATGATGAAGGCATTTATGTGTGGTGCATCACGTACAGGTCGATATGCCAAGCGCTCAATAAGCATGCCCATCAACGCACCTACTGGCATGGCCATAGCAATGCTGGCAAAGAAAGACAATCCCATCGAGGTGGAAAATACGAAGGTTAAGTACCCCCCAAACATGGCCAAAGAGCCATGCGCAAAATGCGCTATTCCCAAAATTCCAAAAACTACGGTAAGTCCAAGCGCTACCAATGTGTAGACGGAACCAATGGTTAATCCATTAAATATTTGTTGCAGTAATTCATTCATCGCATTTCACCGTTCGGATATGCCAACTGAGGGAGGCAGAAACCCTCGCGACTCAGCCACTAACTGAGTCGCGGGTTATTGACCAATTAAGCTCAGGACCTATTTGCGAATACTGCGCAAAAATTGTGAATACGCTTTGTTATCTGATGGCAACTCCGACACGAAGACCCACTTACCCTTCTGCCACTGAAAAGCACCATTGGACGTGTAGGCCTGACCGTTCTGGTCGAACATGGCACCTCCATCGTTTGCCATGTACTTCATGACAGCCTCCTTAGGAATTGGCAAAGTACGAACTGCTTCCGCCACTTTTTTGGCATCCTTGGCACTCCCGGCGCGCTCAATCGCATTTTTCAACACGTAAACTTGGTCATAAGCGTAGGGCGAACTAGGTGAAGGCGATTGGTCGAATTTTTTTCTGTAATTGGCATCGTATGCCTTGGCCTGTGGCCCTAAAGCTTCTATGGTCAGCTCTGTTGGTCGGAGATCCCAGACACCTTCCATTTGCGCACTTGTAACCACTTTGAGAAATTGCTCCTCACTACCACTTGTAAAACCATAACGCGGAACATTTAGACCCAATTCCACTGCTTGACGGTAAACAAATGCTGCTGGCTCAACGTATCCCACGACAAGGATTGCATCAGGTTTGAGTCCGCGGATTTTTGTTAATTGCGGTGTCATATCGCGATCACGAAGACCAAATGCCTCTTTTGCGATGATCTTGCCGCCAGCTTTATTTAATTCTTTTTCGAACGCATCGACATATTGGGTATAAAAACCAACTTCTAATGCGCCAATCACAGCGACATTTCGCGCACCCTTTTGTGCGACAAATGTACCGGCTGCGGCGCCAGTGAAATCTGCTGGGGGACGCGTCCGAAATACGTTGGCGATTCCCTGAGCTGTAATGGCGCGTTCAGCAGCGTTACCAACCAACATGACGGCGTCCTCTTTGGCAATGAAGGAAGCAACAGCACTGGTTGAGCCGGAGCAACAGAAACCAAGAAGGTATTTCACGTTATCTCGGTCGATCAGCTTTCGCACACTATTGGTAGCCTCTGTTGGATTGGCTTTGTCGTCAGAGGTGATGACCTTGAGTTTGTAGTTTGTAGAGCCGGCCTTGATACCGCCTGCTGCATTGATCTCATCGGCAGCCATTTGAACTGCGTTAGCTTGAGGTAAGCCGTAAACGGCACCACCACCGGTTAATGCATCATTCACGCCGATTACCAATACTTCATCAGCTGCGTGTGCGAGAGGCATTAAGGCTGCACTCAAAGCAAGGGCAGCTAAAGTCAAAGGTGTCTTCAGTTTCATTCGTTATCTCCGGTTTATAAAAAAATCGTCTGAGCAGCAACCCATTCAGGGAAGCCGTTTCAACGTCAATAGCCTAAATAGGCTTTACTTACTTGCGGATCGTTTTTGAGCTCCTGGCCGGTGCCATGCAATACCACCTCGCCCGCTTCCAATACATAAGCACGATCGGCCAAGCGCAACGCCATAGCTGCGTTTTGCTCCACCAGAACGATGGTTGTTCCCATCGCCTTGATTCGCAACAAAATTTGCTCAACTTCCTCGACTATTTTTGGGGCTAAGCCTAACGAAGGCTCATCAAAAATACAAAGCTTAGGTCTTGCCATCAGTGCACGAGCTATAGCTAGCATCTCTTGTTCACCGCCTGAAAGAGTTCCGGCCCTTTGTTTGGCGCGTTGACGCAGAACAGGAAAGAGATCGAGCATTTTTTCTACATCAATTTTTTGCTCGTTGTCGCTGCGCGTATGTGAACCCATTTCTAAATTTTCAAAAACAGACATTTCTGCAAATACTTGTCTGCCTTCAGGACACATGGTGATACCTTTTCGAACAATTGCATGCCCACTCAGGCCATCTAAACGTTCTCCTAAGAATTCAATGCTTCCAGAACGAACTTCGTTAAGACCACAGATACAGCGTAAGGTGGTACTTTTTCCCGCTCCATTCGCTCCGATAAGTGCAACACATTCACGCTCATTCACATCTAGACTGACCCCGTGCAAGACATTAACTTTTCCATAGCCTGCAGTTAGGTTTTTAATATGTAGCATCAGTGCACCCCACCCAGATACGCTTCAATGACGGCCGAGTCTCGCTGAATTTCCTCAGGGATACCCTCGGCTATTTTTTCACCGAAATTCAGCACCACAATGCGATCACACACTTCCATAATCAGCCCCATGTGATGCTCGATGACCAGAACGGCTGAGCCTCTTTTGCGAATACGCATGATGACGTCGGCCAATTCTTTTCGTTCTTTTGCCACCATGCCAGCTGCGGGTTCATCCAGCAAGATCAGTCTTGGATCTGCTGCCATCGCAGTTGCAATCATCAGTAGCCGCTGGTGAGCTGATGAAATAGTCGAAGTTAGATCGTTTGTTACATCACCCAAGCCAACAAATTCAACCAACTCTTGTGCCTTGGCACTTTGTTCAGCGTCTTGAGCTCTTGCGTCTTTAAATCTTAGAACAGAACGCCAAGGAGAGACGCGGCAGCTTGTATGGCAGGCTGTCAAAACTTGCTCGAGCACAGTGAACTCTGAAAGCAAGCTCGTGGTTTGAAATGTTCGCGCTAAGCCCAGTGGCACACGCTGACTGATGGGAAGTTTGTTGACATTTTGGGTTCGCCAAACAATATCTCCGGAGCTAGGTGGTACAGCGCCTGAAATCAAATTCACCGATGTAGATTTCCCAGATCCGTTTGGTCCAATCAATCCCACAATTTCATTTGAATTCACATGAAAGCTTAAATTTTTAACGGCTTGTACGCCACCAAAATTTTTACCAACTTGATTCAAAGTTAGCAGTCGCTCTTGTTCAGGCATTTGAACTGTGTCTTTCACGGTTGCACTTGAAGTTTCTAAATGTTCTTTTGTGCAGACAAGCTTGGTCTTAGCACAAAACCATGTACAACAGTTTAGAAATAGACCGGTCGTCTACAACTGGGGTATTCCCTGCTTTTAAGATGAAGTGAAGACATTCAGCATGTCATGACCCCATCCGCAGACAAGCCTCGAACTAGTAAATAAAAACCCTAGAAACCGAAATAGTCGTTAGGTTCATGAATGCTGGATTGCCTGCTTGGGCTCGAATCAACGAAAAGAAATCATAAGCCTACGAACTACAAATCAATCGCACGACATATCGCACGGTTTTCAATTCCCGGGCTGTTCAATCATTAAAGTTCAGTGTCCGAACGTAGATCCAAACTTTTGGCCCACCTGGTTCAAGCCCCGCGCCTGGCTTCAAATTTCCGCCTGACAAGTGAATCGTCTGAGTGCAAAATCTACGAAATTGCTGGAAAAATTGTAATTTACAATTTTTGATCAATTACACGAACTATTACACGTTCCGTAATTATCGCTATAAGTCGTTGATTTATATGGGTTTTTGACGAGCCCGGCTTTCTGTTATCAGAGGTTCATTGGTCGAACTTAGATCGAGGAGCCAGTTAAGTCGATGATTTGTAAAGTAAAGCCCGCGAAAATAATTTGCGGGCTTTCTTTTTTTTTAGCTCCCTGATGGAAAGTCGGTTTGTACGCGTGAAAAAAAAAACAGGGTTATCACCCGCTGCGATGTGATGAGCTCCAAATAGACTAAGA
>JBAXNJ010000026.1:0-10302 GCA_037133815.1 Betaproteobacteria bacterium | reverse complement strand
TCGACAAAATCAAAGCTACTTTGCTAGCGATCAACTCCGCAGACGATGAGCGCAATCCGCCAGAACTTCGCGTCATGGAAAAAGCTTTAACAAGAATTCCAAACGCTCGCCTGTTGCTTATTCCCGCTTCTGATCAAACTGCGGGTCATGGCACAACAGGGCAAGCTAAATGGTGGAAGCAAGAGGTAGGTGCGTTGATTCAGTCTGCGCCTTATTTAAAGTAATCTAAGGACACACATGCCCATATTTCTCAAATTTCAAGCTTGGAAAAAAATACACATTATTTTTTTTCTTGTCCTGGCTTACTCAATTTCCTGTGATGCACGTATCGTCAAGATTGTTATAGACGAAGTAAAACCCTTGCCTTCCACCGACGGTGGAGGTGTTGATACAGAGCAAATAGCCGGAAGAGCTTTTGGCGAAATTGACCCCAATCAAAAACAAAATGCCATCATCAACGATATAAATCTAGTGAAAGATAAAGACGGCAAAGTTCGGTACGTAGCAACGTTCGTCATTACCAAGCCAGTTGATGCAAAAAACGCTAGCGGCTTAATGTGGCATGAAGTTCCCAATAGAGGATTGAAGCGTCCCAATGTGATTGCAGAAAGAGCAAATGGCGATATAGACCTAACTAGCGCATGGCAAGGGGACAATTCCGGCGCAACGTCCGTTAGAACCAATGCAGCAGTAGATAAACCCCATTGGTTGCAGTTGCCCATTGCACGCAATCTTGATGGCAGTCCAATTTCTGGAAAGGTATTGGGACGAATCGTAAACAGGAGTGGCGTCGGATCACAACCACTGATTATTCAATCAAATCCTGTACCTTACAAACCGTCAACACTAGACACTGCGCTGTCTCAACTTGTATCGAGAGTTGGCGAATCAACTCGTGGAGAAGTTATTGGAGAAACGAAAATTTCTTCTTCTGATTGGGCCTGGGCAAAGTGTGACGCTAACAATCCTTTCCCCGGAATTCCAGATCCAACACAAATCTGCCTTAAAAATGGATTTGATGCCACAAAGCTGTACCAAGTCGTCTACCCATCAGAAGATGCTTATGCTTTAGGAATTGGTTTTGCGGCTTGGCGAGACGTTGGGACTTTCTTTAAAACGTCTAAAGCTGATGATGAAGGAACGCCCAATCCTATTGCCACGTTAGTCACACACAGCATTGGCCGAGGCGTATCCCAATCGGGTAATTTTTTACGTGGATGGCTTCATTTGGGATTTAATCAAAACGAAGCAAGCAAACAAGTCCATGACGGCTTATGGCCGATCATCGCTGGCCGCCGTATTGCTTTGAATTTCAGATGGGCGCAACCAGATGGCGTGCTCGAACTCTATCAAATAGGCAGTGAAGGACCACAGTGGTGGCTACCCCATCCTGACAAAACGCGCGATTTACCATCCATTGGACTTCTAGACCGCTGCAAAAAAACAAACACATGCCCGAAGATCATTGAACATTTCGGTTCTGCCGAAGTGTGGGCACTCAAACTAACACCTGAATGGGTTGGAACTGATGGCAAATCCGATTTGCCTTTGCCTAGCAATGTTCGTCGCTATTACATTGCCAGCTCCAACCATGGGGGAGGTGCTGGTGGGTTCAACACTAGCCTACCTGGTGCCGGATTACCAAGTGAGGGACCAACTTGTCCTGGTAATAACTATGGCAATGCCCTCTTAGCGGCAAACCCAGTTCCTCATACCGAAACGGTAAATGCTATTCGGGTGCATTTTCGAAACTGGGTAATGAAAGGAATTAATCCTCCCAACAGCCAATGGCCGCAATTAAAAAACAAGACCTTGGCTTATGCCAATAAAACTTCGATCGGTTTTCCAACTCTTCCACAGATAAGAACTACTGTGCCTGAGGTTGATTTCATCATGCCCGTCATTGATTACGACTGGGGTCCAAGTTTTAATCCGAACGATGGAAGCGGCGTCATCAGTAATGCACCACCCCCTATCAAACGCGTACTGCCCATGTATGCACCTAAAGTTGACGCAGATGGCAATGAACTAGGTGGAGTGCCTGTTGTTCTACTTGACGCGCCGCTTGGTACATATTTAGGGTGGAACATCACGACTGGCGGATCAAAACCTTTCCATCAGGGCCAAATTTGTAACTATGTTGGCGGCATGATTCCTTTTGCGCGCAACGCACAAGAACGCAAGACAAATGGAGATCCCCGTCCATCATTAGAAGAACGATATAAAACACATGATGGTTATGTCGAGGCAGTCAGAAAAGCTGCAGATAAGGCATTGCGAACTGGTTTTTTACTTAAGGATGATGCCAATCGATTGGTGAATGAAGCCAGTCAAAGTAAGGTTTTACGTTAGGTAATCGCTAACAAACTTCACAAGCTATTTTGAGGGTAAACCCGACATTTAAGCCCTTTTTTAATTAAGAGCGCTTGCATTTTTTTTAACGAACGACAAAAAGTCATTTATTTAGTTAAAGTTGGACATCACAAAAATTAAGGAGTCATAAGTGGTTAAAAATTTCACTCAATCATTTAAAAAACTAAGCTTGCTTGTCTCGTTATCTTTGTCTGCATTAGCAGTCAATGCACAAGCACCTGCTGCGCCACCACCTGCTTGGAAACAAGGTATGCCAGATAGCTTGGCTAATTCAACTTTGGCTCCTCTTGCTGGAAAGCTCACCGCTACTAAGGCAGCCGATGTTCCTCTCAACAAGATTAAATTACCGCCAGGCTTCAAAGTAGAAGTATGGGCTGACAGTGTGCCTGGTAGCCGTGCCATTGCCCAAGGCGATAACGGTAAATACTATGTAGGTTCGCGTCCTCTGGGTCGTGTTTATGAAATAACCGACAACGGCACCACGCGCACCTCGCGGGTTGTGATTGATAAGCTTGATCAGCCTACAGTAGCCTTCAGGGATGGCTCACTTTATGTCATGGCAGTTGACAAAGTTTTACGCTTTGACAACATAGATAAAAATCCAACAGTCGCGCCTATCGACTTAACTGAAAAATTTAACTTACCTCCAGAGAAACACCACAATTGGAAATACATAGCCTTCGGGCCTGATGGCAAACTCTACATTCCATTTGGAGCGCCTTGCAACATTTGCGAACCGCCTAGCGCCGAATACGCTCAAATTCGCCGCTACAACGCTGATGGCTCTGGCATGGAAGTTTTGGCACGCGGCATTCGCAATAGTGTTGGCTTTGACTGGCACCCTGTAACTAAAGAACTTTGGTTCAGTAATCACGGGCGCGACTGGTTAGGTGACGATACGCCCAATGACACCATGAACCGCTTGAAAGTTGGAGGCCACTATGGTTTTCCAAGCTGCCATCAAGGCAACTTAGCTGATCCGGATGTAAAGCGCTTAAAGCCTTGTGATGGTATCGAGCAACCAGTTGCTTTGATGGGCCCTCACGCAGCCACCATGGGCGTGAAGTTTTACACCGGCAACATGTTCCCTCCAGAGTATCGCAACGTGCTTTTTAATGCTCGCAAAGGCTCATGGAATCGCACCAAGAAAATCGGGCATGATGTTGTGATGGTTCGCGCTGATGCTGATGGTAAAAACGCCAAAGTAGAACCCTTTATGACGGGCTTCTATAGCGATGCTGATCAAACCTTTTGGGGACGTCCCGCTTACCTACATCAGATGAACGACGGCTCGATGCTTGTCTCTGATGAACAAATGGGTGTCATCTACCGAGTGACTTATAGCAAGTAGAACAATGCATTTGCTAATCAAATGGAAGGCCTTGGCCTTCCTAGGGGCGGCCTTAATGGCCCCCCTTTTTTGTGGGGCTCAATCAATGCCTGCACTTGCTGTGGCATGCAACGCTTGCCATGGACCCAATGGCAATTCGCAACTCAAAGACATGCCCTCCATAGCTGGGCAACCGAAGATTTTTATTGAAAACCAGTTGGTGCTCATTAGAGAAGGAATGCGCGATATTCCGCAAATGAAGGGGGTATTGGAGAATGTTCCAGACTCCGAATTAACTGCCTTAGCTAATTACTACGCAGGATTACCGGTGGCTAAGCCCCCGACTAATCGCCAAATAAATATGTATACCAAAGGTGAAACGCTTGCCAAGGAAATGCGTTGCGGTATCTGTCATTTACCTAACTATGTTGGGCGCGAGCAAATGCCACGCTTAGCTGGTCAACGGGAAGACTATTTACTTCACACTATGAGATCCATGAAAGCTAATCAAGCAGTAGGACGTGACTCCATCATGATTGCCTCTTTACACGGCATATCAGACGAAGATTTACAAGCTATTTCACATTACCTCGCCCGTATCGCACCTTAAGATTTTTGTTGGACTCAACCAAACCCTATCTTTATCGTGAATTGGTATCAAGTACGTAGGCATCTCGCGAAATATGAATCTCATGGGCAATAGAAACGTTAAAAGCATATTTCAATATTTCGTATGCCACCTTTTTCTTATTGTCCATATCAACGCTTTTGCTCAACCTCTAAGCTATGTTGTTCCTGATGTGGTTGTTCAAAGCGGTCGTCTAGAACAAAAAAGGTTCGATGCGCCCGCCTCTATTTACACAATTGACGCAGAAACAATTCGTAACTCTGGCCCCCAAGTCAATTTATCAGATGCATTAGCAGGTGCACCAGGTGTGGTCGCGTTAAATCGCAACAACTATGCGCAAGACGTGCAAATATCCATACGTGGTTTTGGCGCACGCTCTGCTTTTGGTATTCGAGGAATACGCCTGATCACAGATGGCATTCCTGGAACTATTCCAGACGGTCAAGGCCAAGCGTCTACTGTCAGCATGACTTCTGCTGATCGCATAGAAATATTGACGGGCCCCTTGGCACAGTTATATGGAAACTCCGCAGGCGGCGTGATTCAAACCTTTACTCGCGAAGCTGGTGACAAGCCCGTCACAGAGTCGCAGTTCTATGTAGGCTCCTATGGGATGGCCAGAACCGATTGGCAATTTAGCCAGCGCACCGGTAATGTAGGCATAGTGGCTGACTACAGTACTTTTGCTATCAAAGGTTACAGAGACAACAGCGATACAAGAAGGCAACAACTTAATACGGTTGTCACTGTAGATGCCAAGCCCGATACGCGTATCAAGTTGATTGCCAACATTTTTGATATGCCTTATGCAAAAGACGCGATAGGTTTAACTGCCAGCCAATACGCATCTAACCCAGCACAAGCTGGTAACTATGCAATCGCCAACGGAACCCAAAAGACTGTGAAGCAGGAACAAGTTGGTGCTGTGGTCGAGCACAAAATCAATACAGACCTGCGACTGCAAGCACGTCTTTACACAGGCACCAGAGACAACCTGCAGTACCAAGCCACCTCTGCCACCGTTGGCACATGGGTTGGACTTGCCAGGCAATTTGGCGGTTTAGGAGTGCAAGTTCAAGGTAAAGAACGGTTTGGTGGGGACAAAGCTTTTGACTGGGTCATTGGCCACGACCGTGACAGCTCTGGCGAACAGCGCCAAGGTGGCGCTGCAGCCTATGGCGTGAAAACCACGACAACCCGTAACGAACTAAATGTCGCTTCCAATAAAGACTACTTTGCGCAAGCCAATTGGTATCTCATTTCAAACTGGACTTTCACAACCGGTGTTCGTCAAAGCTCTGTGCAATTGAGTAGTCGCGATGACTATCTGACCGATAGCTTGGATGGCTCTGGGTCGGTCACCTACAAAGCGACGACACCTGTACTTGGTGCTACATGGCACGCGACTGAGACACTCAATGTGTATCTCAACCAAGGTAAGGGGTTAGAGACTCCTACTCTTTCTGAATCGGCATATTCAAAGAGTGGCACTTCCATCGTGGGATCATTCAATCCCAATTTACTGGCCTCTAGAAGTCAACACTTAGAACTTGGCAGCAAATGGCTTCCATCAAAATACACACGCATCGATGCAGCATGGTTTCGCATCAAAACTGACAACGAGATCGTTACCGATTTGACTGTTAGCGGCAAAAGTGCTTACACCAATGCACCGCAAACTTTGCGAGAAGGCATTGAGCTTGCAACCAAGCATCAATTTTCAGACCACTGGCGTGGTCAAGCATCTGCAACAACCATGCGGGCCATTTACGAAAACTGGAGTACCAAATCTGGCAATGCCTTGCCTGGGATTCCCAATAAGCAAATCTTTTCGTCCATTGCATGGTCTCAAAAAGGATTCCAACCCGTTGCCACCAAACAAATGCCTGGGGCAGAGGTCTCGCTTGATTGGGTTGGTCGATCCGTCATGTGGGCAAACGACACCAATGACACAGCAAGCGCCGCATCCGGCTACAGCATCTTCAACGCACGTTTCAGACAACGTATCGAGGTAGGCCCCTCGCAACTAGAAGCCTACCTCGGCATCAACAACCTGACAGACCAAAAAACCATTGGCTCGCTCATCATCAACCAATCCAGCAGCCAATACTTCGAACCAGGTTTACCAAGAAACTGGGTGGTTGGACTGATTGGTAAATTACCCCTTCAATGACGTATCCAAACACAAGTTCTTCAACCAATCCGGTTTATCCGGATAGTGCGTGTCCACCCACTCGATAGATTTCTTATCGCCCAACGACGCCGCCTTAGAAATCAAACGCGTGGCTTCTGACATGCTGAGCGCCACGCCTTTTCCGCTTTCGTGCAGAAACCCAAGTTCGCGCAATGCGATGGGGTTGTCTTGTTCGGCAGACAACTGCAGCCAATTGAATCCCTTGTCTACGTTCTCTTCGACGCCGTGGCCGTAGATGAACATCATGCCCAATTGCACTTGTGCGTCATCATCGCCGCCATTCGCAGCTTGTTTGAACCAATAGGCGGCGGCGGGAGTGTCTTCTTCGACGCCCTCGCCCCACATATAGGCCATGCCCACTTTGTAGCCTGCGCGGATTAACTTCTTTTTCGCGGCTTCCATATACAAGGCAAACGCGCGTTCTGGGTCTTTGTCTACGCCGTGTCCGTTTTCATACGACACCCCTAAAACAAAAGTGCCCCAAGGGTCGCCTTGCATGTGCGCGAGGTGATACAAGTTGTGCGCCTTCTCAAGATCTTGCTCGATCAAATCGCCCGCCATATACGCCGTGCCCAACGCAGTTTGGCAATTGGAATTGCCCAGCGACGCACCCTTTTGCATCCAATAGAGTGCGAGCTTCGCGTCTTCGGCGCAACCTTTGCCCGTGCGGTACGCAGTGGCCAATTTGTCCATCGCTGGTTTGTGCCCTGCTTCTGCCGCCGCTTTTGTCCAAGCAAAGCCTTCGGCTTGCAGCTCTGGCGTGTTGCCGAAGTAAAGCAGTTGGTGGCCGAGCAAAGTTTGGCCAAATACTTCTTCGAGTATCGAAGCGCGTTTGAGGTAGCTGATGCCCTCTTCTTTGCGACCTGGCTCATCGAGCAACATGCGTCCATACGACGTGCACCCAATCGCGCTGCCCACGCGAACGGCTTTTTTAATCCAGTAAGCCGCTTGCTCTTTGTCTACCGTGCAAATCGGCGAGCCATACATGTATTGGTAATAGACAAAGGTGCATGCTGAAGCCTCGCCTAACTCCGCTGCTTTTTTTGTTAAATCGAGTGCATGCTGTTTTTCGGCATCGGATTGCGCTAATTTATTGAGGTGAAACGCATAGCAATACTTGGCAAACGCATCGTCTGCTTGCGCGCCGAGTTCCAAGTGTTTGTCGTAATGGTCTTTGTCGCTGTCTGCCCAATAGCAGTGGGCATACATGTCGCCCATCTCTACGGCTTTTTGAAACAAGGCATTGGCTGCCGGCTCGTCGGTCAATGCTGTGTAGCGCGCTAGGTTGATCAAGCAACGTGTGGAGCCCGCCTCGGCGCCCTTGCGGTACCAACCGAGTCCAATGTCATCGTTTTTTTCAACGCCGTAGCCTAAGCGGTACCAACGGCCTAAGTGGAACATCGCGAGGGCGTTACCCGACTCAGCTTGCTCGGTCAAACCCGCGACCGCTTTGTCAAATTGCCTAGGTGTGGCAGCTTCGCCCCAGTACGTCAGCATTTTTTGGTACGCAGCTTCTTGCTCGGCGAAGGTGCCGTAGGTGTGGTTCAGGTAGTCCACAAAATCGCGCGCATTGGTGCTGTTTTCAATGCAGTTCCAAATGAACTGGTCTAGGTCTTGGTCTGTTAGTAACGCTTCCATTTGTGCCCCCTTGGTGTAGGGGTTCAGGATAGGGTTTGAGGGGCTCAAATCATGAGCTTACGCATTATTCCTTCGCCCGAGCGAGCGAGAACCTTGCATCGCGTAATGGCGGCACAGGCCGGGTAATAGGGTTCCGTAGACGAATATGCGTGCAACACACCCCACTCACCTAGACAAAATCTCAATATAGCCAGCGTAGCTAAAACTTCGGTTCTTTTTTTGTCCTGTTGTTTCGCTGATCAAGCCTAATTCTTCTAATGTTTTAACGGCTGCATTCGCAGTTGGGTAGGACGTTTGTAACGACTGACGAACCCTTTCAACCGTAAATCTTGGCATCATCGGGAGTAGATCTAAGAGCCGAACGGCCATAGTATTTGCTTGCACTGAATTGAGTAGTTTGGCGCGATGCGCTGCTACTAAATTTGCAATCTGAACAATGCTTTTTTCCGCATCTGTGGCGGCGACTTCCACAGCTTCCAGGAAAAACAGAATCCAAGACTCCCAGTCGCCTTCTTTTCTAACGCCTGAAAGTAATCGGTAGTACTCCGACTGATGTTGCTTTAAAAATCCGCTGACATACATCAGCGGTTCAGGCAAAACACCCAACTCTTCAAACAAGGCAGCTATCAACAAGCGCCCAATGCGTCCGTTGCCGTCCAAAAACGGGTGAATGGTCTCAAACTGTGCATGCACCATTGCCGTCACAACCAAGGCAGGCAGCAAAGGCCTCGGCTCGCTATGCGTCTCTTGGCCAACAGGTATTTGGCTATGGATGAACTTTTCTAAGTCACCGAGCAACCCTTGAACTTTGTCTGCCGGTGGAGGCACAAACACCGCATTACCTGGTCGCGTTCCCCCTATCCAGTTTTGTGAGCGGCGTAGTTCACCGGGCTGCTTGCCTTCGCCTCGAACACCATGCATCAAAAGTTTGTGGGCTTCGCAAAGTAACCTTGTACTAATAGGTAAACCCATGGGATCTCTAAGGTTCTCCCGTACGAATTTGTAAGCCGCGATGTAGTTCGTCACCTCCTCGACATCGTTGGTATTGCTTACTTCCAGCCCAGCCTCGTCGTCAAATAAATCCGTGATCGTGGCTTGCGTCCCTTCTATTTGAGAAGTCAAAAGCGCCTCTTTGCGGATAGCGCTGTAGAGCAACCAATCCATAGACGGAACCAACTCTGACACCCCAGACAGACGTGCCAGTGCCATCAGAGCTTTTCTGACGGGCTCAGCAAAAACCACAGCATCAAGTTCAGGACTTGTGGGCGGAAGTTGAAATGGCACGAACGCATTGACCACCTCCCCTAAGGTGGTGGATTTTTCGTAAGCGCCTGTTTTACGGTTCATATTAAAGATATCTTTAATTTAATCTGATTATTTTAAAGACTTCTTTAATATGTATGCAAGCTATTTAAGCTAAATAGTCTGTAAAAGTACACCCAATTAAATTTTCAACTCAAAAAAGCGACAAATCTTCATTTTTCAACTGAAAAATGCGAAAATTTGCCTAGTCATGACCAATTTAGACCTCAAAAAAGCGACAAGCGATAGTCCTCTGCTTTTATTTGCCGAGATGGACGAATCCGCTATTCGCACCGCGCAAAGGCTGGTCAATACGGGCAAATTGTTTCGCATCGTGCCTGGATTAGTCAGCGCTAGTCCGCCCGAACAATGGCCTACTCAAATTGCCCGCGAGCGGCTGCGGGTGCTGGCTGGTTTGTTTCCTGGGTCGATTTTGGCTTTTCGCAGTGCATTCAATGGTGGGCAACCCGAAGACGGGTGCTGCACATGACTGGTAACTATCGCCGCGATGTTTTGCTGCCGGACCTAAAAGTCATGGTTTGGAAAGGGCTGCCCCCCTTATTTGACGACCTGGCTATGCAAGGGCGAAAAATTTACTTTCCCTCCTTGCCACGCCTGCTGTTAGAAAACCTTTCTCAAAGCACTAGCAGCATCCCCAAAACCGCTGGCAAAGCAGCCGTTGAACAGCGTTTGCTCAGCATTTGCGACGCGCGGGGTGAAGAAGCGCTGATCGAGATACGAGAGACAGCCCGTCTTAAATCCAAGCCCCTTTTATTAGAAAAAGAATTTAGAAAACTTGACGACCTGATAGGAAGCATCCTAGGAACCCGCACTTCC
>JBAXNJ010000025.1:0-10394 GCA_037133815.1 Betaproteobacteria bacterium | reverse complement strand
CTATAATTTGCGGCTCGGCGCTTTAGCTCAGTCGGTTAGAGCGATGGAATCATAATCCACAGGTCCGCGGTTCGAATCCGTGAAGCGCCACCAAATTTAGATCCCTTCAGGATCCAAAAAAGCCCCCACCCCATCTTTCGGTTCAAAGCGCCCTTCCATAAAACGCAAACGCGTCGGTCCGATCATGGCTTTTTCTTTGATGGAATGCTGAGGGTCTCCCGGATAACAAATGTGGCGCAATCCATCTGCGTTAAATGTTTCAGGCATCACTGCAGAAGGCTTTCTTGCCAATGCCGCACGCAATACGCTCGCGCAATCGCTGTAAGGCAATAAATTCACCAAGGTCATGATTTGTGGAGGAGCCATGCTGATGCCGCGATCCCAATACTTCAGCAGTGCATCGCGCGGTGACAGCCAGATGCTGTCGACTGCTTCTACATCGTCATGTATGGGGGTTTGGTTAGGCGGCAACACGGCTACAAAAAATCGCGTGTCAAAACGCTTGCTAGTGACAGACGGCATGCGCGGGGTAATCCACCTTGACCAAGGAGCCAAATGTTGCGTGTCTAGTTGCAAATCTCCAGAGGCCAAAACATCAGCAAAAGTTTCGCCTGCATGCAATTTTTTTTGCCATTGGGCGCGTTGCATGGTGTCGTGCGCCAAGGCTTCGCTGTTGCGAGAGCGTGCATACAACACACCACACTCTTCTAAGGCCTCGCGAATAGCCGCGACATAAAGGCCTGCGGCCATATGGGTTTGAATCTCTGGCTCTGCCAACGAGCGGTGCAAATCGAGAGGGTCTTGGTCTAAATGACGCAACACATGTTCGCTGCTATCTGCTTCGTCTAATTTGCCACCAGGAAAAACATAGGCGCCGCCCAACACAGCAGAGTCTGTGTGGCGCCGCAATAAAAATACTTCTAGCCCTTTTTGTGGGGCATCACGTAACAACACCACCGTGGCCGAAGCACGCGGTGGTGTGGTGATAACTTCACTGTTGAGTTGCATCAAAAGATGCAACAACTCTGGCTAGGCATTGCGATCAAACATTACTTGTTAGGGTAAGCCAGATCAACACGGCGGTTTTGCGCCCATACGACTTCGTCGTGACCTTGCATCGCTGGTTTTTCACTGCCCAAGCTCACCGCTTCTAGTTGCTTCTCGCCAACGCCATAGACTTTCAATGCACGCACCACTGCATCGGCACGTTTTTGACCCAAGGCCAAGTTGTATTCACGGCCGCCGCGTTCATCGGCATTGCCTTCCACGCGAATGGCCAAGTTTTGCTTGCTAGCTAAATATTTGCCTTGGCGCTCGATCAAGGGACCGTCATTGGCTTTGATCACAAATTGGTCAAAGTCAAAGTACACGCTTCGCTCTTTAGAAATCAAACTACTAGGGTTCAAGTGGTCAGCCACCACCGCAGCAACCGCAGACTTCGCTGGTGCTGGGGCTGGGGCTGGGCTCGCAGGGGCTGCGGCTACCGCTTTGCCAGTGACATCAGCGGTTTCTGCGAGCTTGGTGGTGCTGCATGCTGCAAGGGTCAAAACGGCTATTGCCATAGCGATTCGGGTGAAGTGTGTAGTAGGCATAGTTATTAGGATTCAAAAAATTAAGACCTGACGAGTTTACTGGAGGGTTTTGCAAGCCTTATGACAGGGTAAACATCCATAAAAGTTGGAAAGTGTTGTTTTTTTTGACACTACTTAAAAAAACATTATGAATCAACAACATAGCAATTACTCTTCATTTAGTTTCTTTTTAAAATTTTTTGAATACTAATTAACTCTACAAAGTGATATTTTTGTCGGTTTAGACCACTTAATCGCAAAATTATCGATGTTGACGGTAATACAACTACCTATTAAATTCCACTTCCCGCTTCTTTTTTGTTTCTCAGACGTTGCGGCATTCGAATCTGGAGTTAGTAAATGTCTACTTTCAAAATTTTGGTCACCAGTCAAAAGGGTGGCGTCGGCAAGAGCACCGTGTCAGCCAACTTGGCGGCTTACATGCGCCGTCAAGGCCAAAGCGTGACTTTGGTCGACTTTGACACCCACGGATCCTCCAGCACCTGGTTGAACCGCGCGCCCAATATTGGCATCGTGGTTCAGCACCATATCCTGCCGCTCGACCAAGGTGGTAACCGCCCCATTCTTGACGCACGCTTGCATTTGCGCCGCGCCGCTAGCAGCTCAGACGTTGTGATTTGCGATTTGACATGGACCGACTCGATTGCAGGCGAGTTGATGTTCGAATACGACTTGGTCATCGTGCCGACATCGGTGTCTGAGATTGAACTTGCCGCCACCGCAGGCTTTTTGAGTCGCCACCGCTGGGTGTTTGATTCCGCTATCCACACGCCACCCACATTGCTGGTGTGCCCAACACGGGTGCACAACGAGCAAATGCAAAGCGATACCTTCACCAAGCAGCGCTTTCCTGTCAGCTTTATGTTGTCGCCGCCTGTGTTGGAAGCGCAAAGTGCACGTGAAATGTTTGAGCGTGGCTATTTGATGGACTTGCCTGACGAGTGCGGCACGTCTTTCATTGAGTTCGGTAAAGCCGTGTGCACTGCCCGTGAAATGCGCGCCAGCGCACAAGGCATGCGCCAGACAACAGCATCCACACGTATCAATGCGCTCAATGGCATTCATACAACGAACCAATCGAATGCACTGAATGCACCGGCTAAGAACTTGTTGGCACGCACAAGTACTTTGTCAAACCAATACTCGGTTTTAGGGCGCCATCGCTTGCATAAAGTGGGTGACAGTGCACCTCCCGCTGAAACACCAGCACAGGTAAATACTGCTGGGATACCTACGAAACCCACTGCAAATCCTGTAGTGGCAGAGACCGCAAGCATTACATCTATGGGGATCCCTCAATTTCTTAAACGCATGTCCATGGGCATATTGAGCAAATAAATGAGTACCGAACCGCAATTTTTGTCATTCAAAGGCCTCAAGCAGTATTCGCCTGACGACGGTTGGGGACAGGTCAATGCCTTGCTGCAATCGCATGCGCGTGCGGCGGCGGCCCCAGCACCTTCTGAAGCGCCCCCTGCTCCTCAATACAACTACGCACCTGAAAAAGTGCCTACGTTGACTGAAACGCAAGACCCTATGCAGGCGCAAAACACTGCATCGCCTTTGTTTGACCCGCTGATCAGCGAATTGTTTGATCAATTACGCGTCGCGCCTTCTGATGAACTCACACAAACATGGCGCACGATCGCAGCTGAAGTTAATTTATTGACACAGCGCATGGCTCTGCAACGCGAGTTGCAAGAGCGCGCCCGCAAGTTGGAAATAGATTTAGTCGATCTTCGCTCGTCCATCATGTCGCATCTCAAAGATGTGCAAAACGTCGCCGACCAACAACTCACCTCTGCGCGCCTGCGCTCTGAAGTCTCAGCCTTGGCTCAAACTAAACTAGCGGCGAAACTTAACCAAAGAAGATAGTTCTTTTCACCGCCATAGGAGTTAGTCGCATGCTGGAGAAATTAAACGAGATCTATCCGGTGCGCTACACCGCGTTTTTGGCGTCAGTGGTGTTGCTGGTCTTCACCTTGCTGGGTGCAGGCGTCACAGGCTTAAGCGGTTGGTGGCCTGTTTTATTTTTATTTTTGAGCTTGGTCGGCTTGCATGACCTCAAACAAGAACACCACGCCATTTTGCGTAACTACCCTGTTATTGGGCATTTGCGCTTCATGTTTGAATATATTCGGCCTGAAATTCGGCAGTATTTTTTAGAGTCTGAAACTGACGCCACACCGTTTTCTCGAGCCCAACGTAGCTTAGTGTATTCACGTGCAAAGGGGGACAGCGATAAACGCCCTTTTGGTACACAACTCGATATTCGGGCAGTGGGATATGAATGGATCAACCATTCCATAGCAACTACCCAACTTCAAAGCCACGACTTTCGCATTCAAATCGGTGGCAGCACATGCAAGCAACCCTACAGCATGAGTCGTTTCAATATCTCCGCCATGAGCTTTGGTGCGTTGAGTGCCAACGCAATATTGGCATTGAACCTAGGCGCTAAGCGCGGGGGGTTTGCGCATGACACGGGTGAAGGTTCTATCTCACGCCACCATCGTACCCATGGCGGCGATTTGATTTGGGAAATCGGTTCTGGCTACTTTGGTTGCCGTGATGCATCAGGCCATTTCAGCCCAGAGCACTTCACCGAGAACGTGAAGTCTGAGCAAGTCAAGATGGTGGAGATCAAACTTAGCCAAGGCGCCAAACCCGGACATGGTGGTGTTTTGCCTGGCGCCAAAGTCACCGAAGAAATTGCTGAAGCGCGTGGTGTTGACGTGGGCGAAGACTGTGTTTCGCCTTCCAGCCACAGCAGTTTTTCTACGCCGTTGGAATTGATGCAATTCGTGCAACAACTCCGTGACCTAAGCGGTGGTAAACCTGTGGGTATGAAGCTTTGTATCGGTCATCCTTGGGAATGGTTTGGAATTGTCAAAGCCATGCTCGAGAGCAAAATTTATCCAGATTTTGTAGTGGTAGACGGTGCGGAAGGCGGCACCGGCGCGGCCCCCTTAGAGTTCTCTGACCATATCGGTATGCCACTACAAGAAGGTTTGCGTTTGGTGCACAACACTTTGGTGGGTGCTGGTTTGCGTGAACACATTCGCGTAGGTGCTAGTGGAAAAATTGTGAGCGCATTTGATATGGCCCGCGCATTTGCTTTGGGTGCAGATTGGTGTAACAGTGCACGCGGTTTTATGTTTGCGCTGGGGTGTATCCAAGCGCAAACTTGCCACACGGGTAGATGCCCAACTGGTGTTACTACGCAAGACCCGAAACGTCAAATGGCTTTGGTAGTTCCGAGCAAAGCAGAACGGGTTGAAAACTTCCATCGCAACACACTAGAGGCATTGCAAGAATTGCTAGAAGCCGCTGGATTACAAGACCCGAGTGAATTTTCTCCACGTCACATCATGCAACGCGTGAGCGAAACACAGGTTTTGCATTTGTCGGAATTGGTGGATACGTTGGCGCCTCTTGCATTGCTGCAAAAAGATATCAGCAGTTTGCCAGTGACCTACCAAGACTGGGCACACACAAGTGCCAGTCGATTCGGGCTGAACGTTTAGTCAGCAGGTCTTGGAAACTGAATAGGACGCTCGCGCACTACAGGGGTTGGTGCTGGAGGGGGCGTTGCAGCAGCTTGCGCTGCAGCACGGGCTTTTTCAGCGGCGCGTTCTGCAGCACCGGCCCGTTCCGCCGCGAGGGCTGCAGCTCTTTCAGCAGAGGCTTTTGCAGCAGCTCTTTCTGCGGCAGCTTTATCAGCAGCGGCTTTATCTGCCTGCGTTCTTTCTGGGGGTTTTTCTGGGGGGGCAAAACGCATGGCTGCAGCACGCTCAGCAGCTGCTTTTTGCGAAGTTAAACGCTCTGCGGCTGCGGCTTTTTCTGCAGCAACTGCGTTATCAGCCGCTTTTTGTGCCATGGCCGCTGCATTGCTTGCGCTCTTGACAGCTTGTTCGTAAGCAGACGCCTGCAATTTATCGCGCGCTTGCAAGTTTTGGTTCATCTCTGTGCGCATTTTTTGAATTTCAGCCAAAACCAATTGCACAGGTTGCTGCTTTAATTTGTCAGCGTCCATGTTGGCGGCAATCTTGGCTTCCATAGAAGCCAAAGATTTATTCATGGCGAGCAGTTTTGCATCTATCAATTTATTGTTTTGATCGGCCACCAAGTTGGGCATAAGAGACATCACACGGCCAATTTCGTCAAGACGGTTGGCAACATTCTTTTGCGTGGTGTTGAGTTCTTCTTGCTTGTCTGTAATTTCAGAGAAATCAGAATTCGTTTTACCGATGGCACTGATGCTTCCGTCAATCTCAATCATGCGTTTGGACATGGCGTAGGTCATCACGTCCAATTCTTTGATCGACTTGGTCATTTTTAAAGTAATGCCAAAGAAAAAACCCATGGCAACCAATAAGCTCACGCAAATAGCGCCCAACATGACACGGGAATGCAAAACATTACGGCGGTTGGTTTCTTCAATTTTTGCAACCACCATGCGCATAGCGCTACTCACATCAGCAGCAATAGATGCAGAGCGTGTTGACACCTCGGCTGAATCTAAAACCACTGATGTCAATTCTTCAATTTGACGAGCCACCTCATTGCTATCCAGTGACTGGTTCGCGATTTCTGTCAAACGGTCAGCGGTGGCATCTACGTCCAAAATAGGCTCGTCACCGCCCTCAGACGTGTTTTCACCTGACTCCACAGCGTCCGTCGCTTCGACTTCATCCACCGGCGCTTCGAGCACCGCTGTATCGTCCGTGTTTTTTTCAGCTTCCGCCATGGTTAACCCTTTGATTGTTCTTCTAAAACATCGAGCCGCGCGTGCAGCAGTCTGATATCTTCGGTGAGTTTTTCAGTACGTTTTTGGAATACCTCTATCCATGTATCGACGTGACCAGGCATCTCTTGAGTGTGAACATCCTCTAATACAGGCAGAGCGTCTAGGGCATCTAAGACGGAAACGCTGGTTTCTTCGGCCTCGGAGGGTATGGGGGCGGCTTTAGGAGCCGTCACCTTCGCCACTAGAGGGGTGTGCGCGGCCTCCGGCTCGTTCAGGGTGGGGACTTGGGCCAATTCTTTTGCAGAAAGCCCTTGTGCATCCTCAGGCACATTGGGCACCTGAAGGCGTGGCACCTTATCGGACTCGAATGCAGGCTCAAAGGTTTCATGACCTTTGCTAGAGATAACTTCGGCTTCGTTGCTACTCATGTCGATCCTTATTCCTTAGGCCTTGGTAAGTTGTGCTTTAACAGACTTCACGCTGCGCAACCACCCTTTTGCAAGCAATGGGCTTGATTTCATAAATCGATCTGCATCTGGCTTGGTCTCAAATGGACCAGCCAACAAAATGTAATAGCGTTTGTTGGTATCTTTTTTTCTGACCTGCATCACCCGCGCCGAAGCATACGCCGCTTGGCTGCGTTTGAAGGTGAGCATTTCGTCTTCCACATCAAATGCGGCAAGCTGCAAGACGAAACCGTCATCTGGCAATTGGCTTACCCAATCTGCATCAGATATCTTATCGGCTTGAGGAGCGTTAGTTTGAGTCTCTTTTTTAGGGGGTTCTTTTTTTTCTGGCTCTTTAGCAGGAACTTGTTTGTTTGTAGTTTCTTTGCTAACGGCTTCTTTGACAGCAACTTCTTTAATGGGTGCAACCACAACGGGTTCAGAAGCAGCAGGCGCTGTAACCACACTGCCGCTTGCTGGGTTTGTCTGCATGTCAACAGCACCTGAGGCCACGTCACTTGCAGCAGGTACTGCGCTTGACGCTGCAGGCTCCGGCGCACTGGCCACGGGTTCTGGCGTGGGAGAAGGTGCTGCAGGTGTCCCGCGCAATAAATATTTCTTAAAGAGTTCAGCTTCTTCTACCAACAAGTCCTTATACATAAAGCCAAAAACTGCCAAGGACATGAGCAATACAAATAAAACCATGCCCCATCGTGGTTTACTTGCGCTGCGTTTGAAAACATCTGCCTCTGCTGCTTGCGCAGATGCGGCAGAAGCAGCGCCTAAAACAGGGGCACCCAACACAGGTTCACGCGGCGTTCGCTCGTCAAATGCAGAAATGGAAGCTGCTTCTTGCGGTTTATACGGTGTTGATGCAGGAACTGGTGCGGGTGTTGCAGTGGCCGCTACAGAAGCTGGTGCCGGTTGCGGCTGGGCTTTTTTACCCAGCCCAGGAATACGCCAAGACGTTTTCTTGGGCATATTGAGTTGTTTGAGCGCTTCTTCGGAATCTTCCAAAGACATCGGTTGCAAAACCGGCGGCTCAGAAGCAAGTTCTTCATCAGGTGTATCGGCGACCCAATCAGAGAGAACACGTTTGGGTTCCCCGGCTTTGGTTTCGACTTCCCATTGCAATAGGTTTTTACCAAAAGCTTCAAGTTTTTTACGGTAGTTGCCTGCGCTGTTAATCAGCAAGATCACGCTGATATTGCCAGCAGGAAATCCATTGACCAATCTTGCAAGCAGTTGCAACTCAAACTCTTGCATCAGAATGGAGTCGCGAAATAACAAGAAGCGACGGGGCGCTAATTTTTTTTCTTTTTCTGTAGCTTGGTTGAGTGTGAGTTCCGACAAGATGTCGTTGAAGGTTTGCACCAATTGTTCAGAACTGGTGGAAGTACAAAACTCAATGTTTTGTTCACCTGCAGCACGCAAGCGTTCTTCAAACAGGCTGCCATAAAAATCCAGCACCAAATCATGCTGACTCAAGACAGCCAAATTGATGCTGCCTTCGGTCAACGATTTAAGAAGGATTTCAAACCGTAATCGGTCACCTGGGCTTTGAAAGATATCGGTCATGCGGGCTTCAGTGGTGATTAAGAGTTCATCAAGACACCATTGGCGTCAAATTTCATCTCGTCAGGAATTTTCGGGTCCGGCTTGATCACTTCTTGGCCTCTTCCGTAAGACTGATTCAGACTAAACACAAAGGCAATCACCTGAGCCACAGCATGGTAGAGCGCCTCTGGAATGGGGTGATCCAACTTAGTCGTGAAGTATAAGGCGCGGGCTAGCAAGGGCGCTTCAAAGAGATAGACCCCGTGCTTGGTTGCTTCTTCACGAATACGTGCGGCCAATCCGTCATCACCCTTGGCCACCAAGATAGGTGCGCCGTCCCCGTTGGGGTCATACGACAGGGCCACAGCAAAGTGGGTTGGGTTGGTGATGACAACGTCTGCGTCTTTGACCTTGGTCATCATCTTGTTGTTCAAAATTTCGCGTTGGCGACGGCGGATCTGCCCTTTGACCTCGGGGTTACCTTCCGAATTCTTCATCTCGTCTTTGACCTCTTGCTTGGTCATCTTGAGTTTCTTGTTCAATTGGTGACGCTGCAAAGGCACATCGACCAATGCCACCAAGACCAAGCCCAGACTCAACCAAAAACATGAATCCACAATGATGGTGCCTGCGACCTTCACGGCTTGGCCCAAATCCATTTGCGAAATATTGGTCAAGTCGTTCAAATTGTTCATGACCGACACCAACAAAATAGCACCGACCACTAAAAATTTAGCAACAGCTTTACCCAGCTGAATCAATGCGTCAGTTCCAAACATGCGCTTCAAACCACTCATAGGGTTGAGCTTGCTAAATTTAGGAAGAGCGAGTTTGGGAGAGAAGATGAAACCACCCGACAAAGTCGTCGACAAAGCCGCGATCACCGCCATGATGGCTATGAGCGGCAAAACGATGACAAACCCATCAACGATGGCGCTGCCAAAAATCGCGGGTAGCAATTCGGCTTTGTCGGTAATTTTTCTATCAAACTGCAATTGGCTTTTGAATAAATTGCCCATGCTGTTAAACAGGTACTGCCCCATCATGGTGAAAAACAAAGTCGCCAGCACCATCATGGCGGCAGGCGCGAGTTCTTGCGAACGCGCAATCTGGCCTTCCTCGCGCGCTTTGCTGAGTCGCTGCGCCGTGGGTTCTTCGGTTTTGTCTTGGCCGCTTTCTTCTGCCATGTTGGTTACCTAATCAACTTCCTAAAAATGATCGCAATACCAAAAACGCCTGCGTCCACACCCATTGGATGCGCGAGACGTTATTGCCCATTGAGAAAATCAAAATGACAAATCCCACCAAGATCAAGGCGGGAAAGCCAACGGTAAAAATATTCAGACTCGGTGCAGCACGGGCTACAAATCCGAGGCCAATATTGATGAAGAGCAAAGTCATCATCACCGGCAAGCCAATCAATAAAGCGCCCAAGAACATCATGGCGCTCCAGTTGATCATCTTGCCCAACATGTCTTGAGTGAAAAACTCTTGGCCAATAGGCAACAACTTGAAAGACTCCAGCACCAAGCCAAACACAATCAAATGGCCACCAATGCCGAGAAACACCAAGGTACCCATGATGTTGAAAAATGCTGACAACACAGGCACGCTACCCATATTAGGGTCGATCATGTTGGCCATCGACAAGCCCATCGAACCCGATATCGCTTGACCTGCAACGACCAAAGTGGCAGATGCCACTTGAAATACCAAGCCCATGGTCAGGCCAATTAATATTTGGCGAAATATTTCCAGCATACCCTCAGCGGTTAGCGGATCAATGCGTGGAATATCAATTTGCTGTGACACAAAGAACGCCAAAGCAAAGCCCAAACACATACGTATGCGCAGATTCACCGCGCGGATAGAAAAAATAGAGGTGAACGCTAAAAACGCAGACAAACGTAGCATCGGCCAAATGATGACCAAAAACTTCTCAAGAATCTCTAACAGCGCTAGGTTCATTGCCCACAATCACATGAACAAATTGGGAATGCGCGTAAAAATTGCCTTGGTGTAGTCCACCATGGTGTTGATCATCCAACC
>JBAXNJ010000024.1:0-10474 GCA_037133815.1 Betaproteobacteria bacterium | reverse complement strand
GATGACACAACGCCGACATTTCCTAGGTTCAGCAGCGGCACTAGCTGCCTCTGCTGGCCTTCCCCTTCTTCATTCACAAACAGCGTACGCGCAAAACTTTCCTTCGCGCACCATTCGCTATATCTGCCCGTGGACTGCAGGCGGGACCACGGATATCGTGATGCGTGTGATTGCTGAAAGCGCTACAAAAATTCTCAATCAAACCGTCATTGTGGACAACAAGCCTGGAGCGGGCGGCACGTTGGGGGCTGTAGAGCTCGTAAATGCCAAACCAGATGGGTACACCTTGGCCCAACTGCCCATCAGCGTGCTTCGCATTCCGCATATGCAAAAGGTGCAGTTTGATGCTTTGAAAGACTTCACTTGGATAGCATGCTTGACGGGCTATACATTTGGCTTGGTAGTGCGCGCAGACTCGCCCATCAAAACGATCAAAGACTTGGTGGAATATGCGAAATTAAATCCTGGGCAATTTAGTTTTGGAACGCCTGGGACAGGAACAAGTCCGCATCTGGTGATGGAAGAGTTTGGCTTTAAGGCCGGTATCAAAATGCAACATATCCCTTTTAAAGGGGTTTCTGAAGGCATGCAATCTTTGTTGGGTGGGCACATCATGGGCCACAGCGATTCAACCGGGTGGGCGCCCCATGTGGAAGCGGGGAGGCTAAGACTGCTGGCGACTTACGGAAGTAAGCGCACCAGGCGTTGGTCGCATGTGCCAACCTTGGATGAATTAGGCTATCAAACGGTGTCTGACTCTCCTTTTGGCGTGTGCGGACCGAAGGGCATGGATCCAGTGATCGTCAGGCAGATACAAAATGCTTTTAAAGCTACGCTAGACGACCCAGCAGTCATAGCGTCACTTGAAAAATTCGACCAGCCTGTGATTTATTTAGATACTGCCGCTTACACACAATATGCGCGCGACACCTTCCAAGCAGAGAAGGCAACTATTGAACGCCTTGGAATGACCAATAAAAGTTAATTCTGTTGGCGTGAAGAAAACTGTCGCTCTTTTTTTACACCACCCTACGTGTTCTACTGACTCGGTCAACGGGGTGATCGCCGCCTTGTCGCCCATGGCGAACATTAAATTATTCACGCGACATAAAGTGAATGAAGGTTTTTTTGACGACGTAGACCTGGTGGTGTTTCCTGGTGGCGATGGCGAGGCCACTGCGTTTAGAAGCATTTTGAAACCCAACCTGCCCGATGTGCAAAGTTTTATGCAACGTGGTGGCAAGTACTTGGGTATTTGTATGGGGGCTTATTGGGCGGATGCCTATTACTTCAATCTGCTTAAGGGCACGCGCTGTGTGCAATACATCAAACGCCCGGGTGCCGACATACGTTCTTCCTATGGCACCACCGCACCGGTGACATGGCGTGGTCAAGAGCATCGCATGTATTTTTACGATGGACCTACATTTTTAGGTGGCCAGTTTGATGCGGTGGCTACGTATGCCAACGGCGACCCGATGGCGATTATTCAAGGTTCGGTTGGGTTGGTGGGTTGCCATTTAGAAAGCCAAGCGAATTGGTATACAAAAAAATACATGCAACCGCAATGGCATGAACGAAAACACCACCACATGTTGTCGCAATTTGTAGCAGACTATTTATTGCACTCGCGTCAAATGCACTTGTTTTAAATGCCATCGTTGAGCAGGCATTTGCGATAGAAATAGCTTTTTAGATGCGATGGCTAAATTGACTGGCTATCAAGCTGTCGATGGCAGCAGCCAAGTCAAAATCTTTTTGGGTAAGTCCCGAAGCATCGTGGGTTGACAGCCTGACGCGCATTTTTCTGTAAACCGATAAAAACTCGGGATGGTGGTTTTGATGCTCTGCAATATCTGCCACTTTGGAAATAAATTCCATCGCCGTTTTAAAGCTATCGAACTGCCATTGTTTGTGCATAAAAGCTTCGTCGGGCTCTAAGTTCCAGCCGCTGATGGTTTTCAAGGCTTGGGTAATTTCGTTGGTGCTGAGTTTTTGCATGTGCATCTTGGATTTTTCGAAAGGAAATGGAGAGTATCTCGGAAAAGACCCAATGGTTTTTTAAATGGGATGTGATAGGGTTAACCCAAAGTTTTACCGAATTTTGATGGAGATAGTTATTTCACACAATATCAACCCCATTGACCCTGCAAGACCCACTTTTATCGGAGAGGTTTCAGGCATTGACCTGACGCGCCACCTTAGCGATGCCGAAGTCGCCGCTGTCCATGCGGGCATGGACCGTTTTGGGGTGCTGGTATTTCACGACCAGCACTTAGACGATGAACAGCAGATTGCGTTTAGCCGTCAACTTGGCCCACTCGAAGAAGCCACGGGTGACATCATGTCTGAGAAAGACCGGCGTCTGAGCATGGAGTTGAACGACATCTCCAATTTAGACAAACACGGTGAATTGCTGCCGCGTGATGACCGTCGTCGCCTCTTTGGTTTAGGTAATTTGTTGTGGCACTCTGACAGTTCTTTCAAGGATGTGCCAGCCAAGTATTCGCTGTTGTCGGCGCGCAAAATTCCTAGTACAGGGGGAAATACGGAATTTGCAGATATGCGTGCCGCATATGACGCGTTGGACGATGCAACCAAGGCCGAGGTGCACGATCTTATTTGCTCGCACAGCCAGATCTTTTCGCGCGGTATTTTGGGCTTTGATGATTTCACCGATGCAGAGCGTGCCAAGTGGGCGCCTGTGCGCCAACGACTGGTACGTCGCCAACCGAACACCGGCCGCTTGTCGCTGTATCTGGCTAGCCATGCTGGTGGCATTGAGGGCTGGCCAATGCCAGAAGCGCGTTCATTTTTACGCGATCTGAACGAACATGCTACCCAGCGACAGTTTGTGTATGCGCATGTCTGGCGTCCATGGGACCTGGTGATGTGGGACAACCGCGTCACGATGCATCGCGCACGTCGCTATGACCCGAAAGAGGTGAGAGATATGCGCCGGACAACTTTGAGTAACGAGGTATCGAGTTTGGAGCAATGGGCGAACTGATGGTGGATTACACAGTACCTGTTTGGTTGCTTGACTTAGTTATCTTCATCTTCCTATTGGAATGGGCGTACCTTAATTTTCGTTTTAAGCGGACTCAACAGGGACCCAATTTTTTAGCACTGAATTTTGCGATGGCACCAGGATTTTTCTTGATCTTGGCTTTTCGATTCACTGCTGACGAATCTATATCCATCTTCTCAATCGCTTGTCTTTTTATTTCGGGTTTACTGCATCTCGTGGATTTCTATTTGAGGCACCTTACAGCCAAAACAAAAGACTAGTTAAATCAATTAAAAATTACAACGTGAAATGAGTCAGTTATGTTAATGGGTGCAGTTAGAGTCGCTTTAAAGCGGCCTTACACGTTTGTGGTGATGGCAATACTGCTTGTCATCATGGGCCCATTGGCCACATTACGAACGCCCACTGACATTTTTCCTGATATCAAAATTCCTGTGATCGCTGTTGCTTGGCAATACACGGGGTTGCCACCAGATCAGATGGCTGGACGAATCAGCACGCTCTTTCAGCGTGCTTTAACTACAACCGTTAATGACATCGAGCATATCGAAGCGACATCGTATGCAGGTATTGGAATTGTCAAAATTTTCTTCCAACCCGGCGTGAATGTTGCAATCGCCAATGCCCAGGTCACTGCTATTTCTCAAGTGGTCATCAAACAGATGCCAGCTGGGATTACGCCACCTTTAATTCTCAACTACAACGCGTCGACCGTCCCCATTTTGCAATTGGCATTGTCTGGAAAAGGAATGTCAGAGCAGAACCTGTTTGACGTGGGTGTGAATATGGTTCGCCCTCCGTTGGTAACGGTTCCTGGCGCCGCGATTCCTTGGCCTTATGGCGGCAAGCAACGATTAATTCAGATTGATTTAGATGTTGCACAACTCCAAGCGCGCGGACTATCT
The DNA here is from genome assembly GCA_037133815.1 of Betaproteobacteria bacterium. Classification (GTDB taxonomy): domain Bacteria; phylum Pseudomonadota; class Gammaproteobacteria; order Burkholderiales; family Burkholderiaceae_C; genus Limnohabitans. The sequence goes on along the minus strand of JBAXNJ010000024.1, from coordinate 6,538 downwards.
GCACAAGATGTTTCCAATGCATTGGCTACACAAAATTTAATTCTTCCGGTTGGTACGCAAAAAATCGACCAATTTGAATACACCGTCAGATTAAACAATGCACCTATCGCAATAGCTGAGTTAGGTAACTTACCGGTTAAGGTTGTCAATGGCAACACTATTTTTATCAGAGACGTTGCCAACGTACACGACGGAAATTCGCCACAAACCAATATCGTTCATGTGGATGGAGGTCGCTCAGTTTTAATGTCTGTCTTGAAAAATGGCAGCAATTCGACTTTAGCCATCGTCGATGGCGTGAAGGCAAAGCTTGAATCTATAAAACCCAGCTTGCCAGATAACCTAACGGTCAGCGCTATCAATGACCAATCTATTTTTGTCAGGGCTGCTATCAGTGGAGTGGCTGTGGAGGGGCTTATTGCGGCAGCCTTGACCAGCTTGATGATTTTGCTTTTCTTGGGCAGTTGGCGGTCGACACTCATCATTGCGGTGTCCATTCCTTTATCGATCATGGGCGCCATTGTGGGTTTATCTGCGCTTGGCGAAACCTTGAACATCATGACGCTTGGTGGACTCGCCTTGGCCGTGGGTATTTTGGTAGACGACGCAACTGTGACGATTGAAAACATCAACTGGCATTTAGAGCAAGGCAAAGAGGTGGAGGAGGCCATATTGGATGGTGCCCGTCAAATTGTGACGCCCGCTTTTGTTTCTTTGCTTTGCATCTGTATTGTTTTTGTTCCCATGTTTTTCTTGGAAGGCGTGTCTAGATTTTTGTTTGTACCCATGGCTATCGCTGTGATGCTCTCGATGACGTTTTCATTCATCCTGTCGCGTACCTTGGTACCAACGATGGCTAATTTTTTACTCAAGAAACATTTACCGCATACCGATATGCATGGACTTGCCAGTGCATTACCTTCCACCAACAACCCTTTTAAGTTGTTTCAACGCAGTTTTGAAGCGAAATTTGAACGATTCAGAGACATGTATTTGGAGGCACTCAAGACCGCCATGGCGACTAGAAAGAAATTTGTAGTGGTATTCATGGCGATCATTCTTTTGTCGTTTGGGCTAATTCCTTTTATTGGTAGTAATTTTTTTCCATCTGTAGATGGAGGGCAAATTCTGATTCACGCACGTTTGCCTGTAGGCACCAGAGTTGAAGAATCAGCCAAAAGATTTTCAGCCATCGAAGACGGCATTAGAAAAGTTATACCTACCTCTGAAATAGCTACGCTGGTTGACAATATTGGCTTGCCCCCGAGCAGCATCAATTTGACATACAACAATACGGGCGTAGTAGGCACCCAAGATGGCGATATACAAATTGCTTTGCGGCAAGGGCATAAACCGACAGCAGACTATGTAAGGGAATTGCGACTCAAGTTGCCGATTGAATTTCCCGATGTGGTTTTTTCGTTCCCACCTGCAGACATTGTGAGTCAGATATTAAATTTCGGAGCGCCGGCGCCTATTGATATCCAAATCAGAGGGAACGACTTGCCCGCGAATTTTGTATATGCCAATGCGCTGTTGAAAAAACTGAAACGAATTCCAGGATTGGCTGATATTCGTATCCAGCAATCGCAAAAAAGCCCTGTTTTTGAAGTCAATATGGATCGCTCCCAAGCACAAGAACTTGGACTAACAGCAAAAGATGTGACAAACAGCATGGTTGTGAACTTGGCGGGTAGCAGCCAAGTTTCACCTACTTATTGGTTAAATCCTGCTAACGGAGTGTCTTATCCAATTGTTATGCAAACCCCGCAGTACAACCTCAATTCTTTGTCTTCTCTGTCTAATATTTCTGTGACCGGAAGTGGAAATAATAGTGCGCAACTTCTGGGTGGATTGGCGCAATTCAATAGAACCAATGCAAATGCAAGCATTAACCAATATGACATTCAAACCATGGTGCAAATAAATGCCACGCCGCAAGACAGAGACCTAGGTTCTATTACGGCAGACATACGAAAAGTTATAGAAGAATCTTCTGTTGATCTACCTAAAGGGACCAAAGTAGTCTTGTTAGGCCAAGTCAAGACCATGGAAAAAGCCTTCACTGGACTGCTCTATGGTTTGTTAGGCGCTATTGTTCTCATTTATTTCTTGATCGTGGTCAATTTCCAGTCTTGGCGAGACCCCATGGTGATCATTTCGGCACTACCTGCCGCCTTGGCAGGTATCGTGTGGATGTTATTTGCAACCAGAACGACCTTATCCGTACCCGCATTAACGGGTGCCATCATGTGTATGGGTGTGGCAACGGCAAACAGTGTTTTGGTTATCAGCTTTGCTAGAGAGAAATTGGATGAACTCAATGATTCGGTAGCTGCTGCGCTAGAAGCTGGATTTGTTCGGTTCAGGCCTGTACTGATGACCGCACTGGCAATGGTGATTGGAATGCTACCCATGGCCCTTGGTCTGGGCGAAGGCGGCGAACAAAATGCGCCTCTGGGTAGGGCCGTGATCGGTGGTTTGATTTTTGCAACAGTCGCAACCTTAATGTTTGTTCCTGTTGTGTTCAGTATGGTGCATCCAAAATTAAGCTCCGATAAATAACTTAAGAAGAAGAGACAGGTATATACGCATGAGTAAAGTAACGGGACTGGCTAATGGATCTTCAAAGCTTGGCATGGGAATAATATTTTCTTTAGCTTTGCTGGTTGTCGTCTATGGTGTTTGGACTAGAAATAAAGATGCCAACGATCTTCAGGAAAAAGCAAATAATGCGGCGGTTCCAACGGTCATCGTCATCACAGCTAAATCGCTTCAAGACGAAAATACATTATTGGATTTACCAGCGAAGTTAGAGGCTTTCTCTAAAGCCCCCATCTATGCCAGAGTGAGCGGGTATTTGAAGTCATGGCACGCAGATATTGGCGCGCGTGTGAAGGCTGGCCAATTACTTGCAGAAATTGAAACCCCTGATCTAGACCAACAACTTTTACAAGCGCAAGCGGAATTGGTGAGCGTGAAAGCTAACGCTGCCATGTCGACTGCCACTGCAAAACGTTGGCAGTCCCTGCTGGATAAAAACTTTGTTTCAGAACAAGCGCTAGAAGAAAAAAATGGTGATGCTTCAGTCAAACAGGCTTTGGTGAATGCCTCTCAAGCGAATGTGGAACGTTTGAAGTCGATGAAAAATTTCAGCAAAATCACAGCACCCTTTGACGGGGTTGTGACAGCGCGTTCGACGGATATAGGAGCGCTTATCAATGTAGGCGGGGCTCCAGGTGCAGAATTATTTACGGTGTCAGACATCAGTAAATTAAGAGTCTTGGTGAATGTGCCGCAAAGCATGGTGGCCTTGTTGCAGCCTGGAACCAAAGCCAAGATAACGGTGCCAGAACAACCAGGAAAAGTTTATACGGCTGAGGTGAAGTCGATGGCGCAAGCTATCAGTATGGGATCAGGCACTATGCTGATACAAATGATGGCTGACAACTCTAAACGCGAATTAACTGCAGGGGGGTATGCGAAGGTGAGTTTTGAATTGCCCAACCTATCTGGTAATTTAACTATTCCACCAAGCGCATTACTAATGGGTAAAGAAGGCCCGCGTGTGGCGACCGTTGACGGTGAGAATAAAGTCGTTATCAAGAAAGTTCAAATAGCACGTGACAGTGGTTATGTGATCGAGTTGGCTTCTGGCATATCACCAACTGATCGGATTATTCAAAGCCCACCAGATGGGGTGTTGGATGGAGATCTTGTGAAGGTTTCAATGCCAGCTATTGCTGCTGGAAAAACGCAGTGACTGTCTATCAAAAAGTTATTCCTGCCGATTTAACGACTCGATTAATTTGTTCTGAAGTCTTTTTGATGAGTTCCGTGAACTCTTGTTCAGAGCTCGACTGCACAGTGATCCCGCCAGCTTCCAATTGACTTCGTAGCTCAGGGCTACTCGCGATTTTTTGAACTTCCTTGCCGATTCGTCCTACCGCAACGGAAGGGCTTTTTGTTGGCATCAGAAAGCCCCAAAAGTTTGTAAAGTAAAAACCAGTCACACCAGACTCTGCCACTGTGGGTACGTCTGGCAAAGCTGCAACTCGTCCTCCCGTGACTGCCAGAGCTTTTACAAGTCCAGACTTGACGCTGTTGAAGGCGGCGCCATCTATCAACATATCAATGTGACCGCCTAATAAATCGTTCAGTGCAGGGGCGCCACCTTTGTAGGGCACGTGCAATATGTCCACACCTGTCATGCTTTTTATCATTTCAAGTGAAAGGTGTCCGATACTTCCTGGCCCTGCAGTGCCGCAACGAAACTTGCCAGGGTTAGATTTAGCTTGGTTGAGCAGTTCTCGTAGATTGTTAGCTGGTAAATCTTTGCGACCAGTGATGACGATGGAGACAGAGGCGATTGTTGAAATAGGCGTGAAATCGCGCAAAGTGGAATAAGCCAATGACGGATTTGCTATGGGGTTGATGCACAACGACCCCAAGTCACCAATCACCATGTTGTATCCATCTGGGGCCGCTTTAGCCGCTTGGCCCACACCAATAGCACCCGCAGCACCACCTTTGTTTTCAACTACAACTGGCTGTCCGATGGCTTTAGACAAAGGCGTCGCATAGGCGCGCGCCACGATGTCGTTGTTTCCACCAGGAGGGTAGGGCACGATAAGAGTGACAGGTTTGTTGGGATAGTTATCTTGTGCATGCAGCTCCGTAGCGCTGAGACCTGTGAATGCGGTGGCAGCAACAGTCCCCAGCCATTCGCGACGGGTCCACTGGTGCAAAGATTTTGCAGTTGGGTAATTTTTCATGGCTATATCTCCTAAATTTATGCGGGCCGAATGGCGGTGCGTTCTGGATGGTCAATCGGAGGTTGTGGGTAGTGCACGCCTCTTTGTCCACTTAGTTGTCTATCAGGTTGGATGCGTGATCCATCACTTGCATAGCCTTTCAATCGGCCTTCATGGACCCAACCGAGGTCAGTGCCGTAAAGATTCTCAATCAACGCAGCCTCTAAGCGCAGTCTGACTTCATTGGCTGACGGATCAAGTGATAGGTCATGGCATTCTTTGGGGTCTGTTTGTAAATCAAACAGTTGAACGATTTGCCCGCCTGGGTACCAGATCAATTTATGCCGACCATCGTGAATCATCCGAGATGCATTTCGATCTTCGCCGCATTCACCAAAAAACACATCTCTACGTTTATCACCCAACATAGACAGGCCCTCAACGGATGAAGGTATGGGCAAGCCTGCAATATCCAGCAACGTGGGCATGACATCTTGTAAACCTACTAGTCGATCATCTACCTTGCCCATAGGAATTGCACTATGGTTCTTAGCGCCTACTAAAACCATAGGGACGCGTGCAGAGCCTTCATAAAAAAGTCGTTTTGCCCACATGCCATGGTCTCCGAGCATGTCGCCGTGATCCGCTGTTAACAAAATGACGGTATCGTTCAGTAGATCTTCTTCGCGCAATGTACCGATCAAGATACGAATTTGGTGATCGATATGGGTACACAGGGCGTAATAAGCACGGCGCAGATTACGCATCTCGCCGTCGCTCCATTTGGCTGGCCAATAGTCGCGAACCACTTGCAAAGCCATAGGCAATTTTTCGACTACTTGGTTCGACCATTCAGCCATGATCGGCAGATCAATAGGTATGTCTTGGTAGAGAGCCTCGTAGCTAGCCAGGGGTACAAGCGGGGGGTGTGGGTGTGTATAGGACACATGCCAAAACGCAGGTCGGTTGGGATCGCGTCGTTTGATCTCGCGGGCTGCAGTGCGCGTGATCCAGTTGGTCACATGCAACGATTCATCTAAATGCCAATGGCGGTGTTCGTAACCGTTGTTGCTCATGCCGTGCATGAACTGCAAGCCAGCTTGGCCTTGGTCGGCTAAAAATAGGTCGTAATCGTCCACGGCGCCTAAGCCGGGACGCCCCTCTTCTGCCAGAAGCGTATTTTCAAAACCGATGCGATCGCGTTGGGGGAATACATGCAGTTTTCCAATGGCTGTGGCTTGGTAGCCGCCATCAACCATGCATTGGGCTAATAAATTGTCGCTCGGCATGGTGAGAGCCGGCAAAAAAGAGCGGTCACCATGGCGTCGAGGTGATTGCCCAGTCATCATAGACCTGCGCGCAGGAATACAAATAGGTGACTCTGAATACGCTTTGCTAAATTTAGTACCGAGTCGCACTAACTGGTCAATGGTTGGCGTCTGGATGACGGGGTGTCCTTCATGGCCAAAAAAAGAACCGCCCCATTGGTCCACACTCAAAAACAGGATGTTCGGACGTTTGGAGTTTGTCTTGTTAGTAGACATTAAATTTTCCTAAAAAGATTTTTTATATATTCGTTGGATAAAAGGAATCAACACAACCAACAGCGCGATGAAGACCATGCTTCCAGCAATAGGGCGTGTCAAAATTTCTAATAAATCGCCTTGCGTGAGATACAAGGATTGAATAAAAGAACGTTCCAAGATGGGCCCTAAAGCCAATGCCATCAATAAGATAACAGGTTCAAATTTGAGCTGCCGCAAAACATAACCCGCAACACCACT
>JBAXNJ010000023.1:0-11159 GCA_037133815.1 Betaproteobacteria bacterium | reverse complement strand
TGTTCTGCAAAAACATCTTTGGCAATGGCTATCGCTTTGTCACACCATGAAGTCCAAGTAGCTTGTTGGTCTAACGGAATCATGTGGTGCTCTAGAAGCCAATCACGTGAATCGATTGCAAAGGTTTGCAAGTTCAATGTCGGTCGCGTTGCGAAAGCCTGCTTCTGTCCCACGCTGTGTATGCGCGCAATGAAACGCCCTACCCACTCCAACACTTCGACGTCATCGAGTTCTGGCATACGCCCACCACGACGCGGGCTCACGCTTAATGCAAAGCCAGCGGAATGGTGCAAGGTATTACCCTGAAGAACCAGTGGTCCGACCACAGGAATTTCTTCTGCCATTAACTCTGCGGCAAATGCGTGCTCTTCTAGTATTTGCGCATCGCTCCAACGCTCTGGTCTATAAAACTTAGCCACCAAGGCTTGGTCATCATCGAGCATGACTTGGTAGACGCGGTTCTCATACGAGCTCAAGGCCATCAACCTGCCGTCGACGGCAAGGCCTAAGTCTGACAAAGCGTCGAGCACCACATCGGGGGTCAGCGCTTCGTAGGCGTGTGCTGTTGGCACCTTATGCGCCCCAGACGACGTCTTTGCCAGCTTTGTGTGCGCGTTGCAGCATCTCTATGAATGGGGTTGCGCGTTGTCTTAAACTGACTGGGCGTTCATGGCCAGAAGTAGCGACGCCTTTTGTATTTTTTGCTTCTTCTGAATCTTTTGCATTTTGTGCATTTACCTGCGCCTGTCTGTCTTCTTCTTGTTGCACTGCGTTACGCAAAGCCTCTATGGCTTGCGGCATTTCTGCAACTTCCATAATGCCTTTAGCTGCGGGCTCTTTACCAATGATGCGCAATATCTGTTTGCCATTAGGCTCAAGCATGATGAGATCTGCAGTCGCTTTCGATTTGAATTTATAGAGCATGGTGTGATTGTGCGCGTTGTATTTATGAAGCTATTTGTTTACTAGAATCTTGTCTGCCAAAGCATGGAATGCATCAGGCTTCTCGAACATGACCCAATGGCCTGCGTCAGGTACCACTTGAAAAGAATCTAGTCGGTGTAATACCTGCGGCACACGTTCTAGAGTGCTTTTGTACAAAGCATCTTTTGCTCCCCAGATACCATGCACTGGGCAAGCCCATCGGTCTTGCAAACCCAAGAGCACATCGGTTCTTGCAATGCGACGTTTTCGTAAACGGTCTCTGCTGACATTGTGGATTTGTAAATCAATGACTTCTTCGCTTGCACTACTTTCATGCGCAAACATCATTGACACCAAGTTATGCCGATGGACAGCACGTTGTTGTTGCTCGTCCATGTTGGGCGTCATGCCGCGCATGGGTAAGGTTTTTTCAAATAAGCCTAATGCAGGTATTCCCACCATGACCATTTGTTTGAAAAGTCCAGGTTGCTCTGCTGCTAACAAAGCTGCAGTCAAGCCACCGAATGAAAAACCCATTACGTCAACTGCCTGACCTTCAAACGCTTGATCCAAGACCTCGCCCACAAAGGGTGCCAAGCTATCTGCATCACTGGCTTGTGGTGGCAAAGCGGAGTCTCCACAACCTGGTAAATCTAAGGCCCATACGCATCGACTTTGTGCCAGATGTTCTAGATTGCGCACCCAATGCGTCCAACTACCTGATCCCCCATGCAATAACACCAAGGGTGTAGTGCACTTTGCATGCTTTTCGCCCCATACATGCCAAACCACATCACCCCATGCATGGCTTTGCACTTTGCGGTGCGCGTGTTGTAGTGCATCTGCAATCAATGGCATATGTGCGTCGCTCCATAAAAAATGCCCGCTGAAACAGCGGGCATTTAAAGTGGTTGCGCGAGGAGGATTTGAACCTCCGACCTTTGGGTTATGAGCCCAACGAGCTACCAGGCTGCTCCATCGCGCGACAAGAGGATTAGTGTACCTTAAGAAGCGCTTGTTTCACTAGTAGCAACGTCTTGTATTTCAGGACGATCCACTAATTCAACGAAAGCCATGGGTGCGTTATCGCCTACGCGAAAGCCCATTTTCAAAATACGTGTGTAGCCGCCTGGACGTGCTTTGTAACGTGGCCCGAGTTCGTTGAACAATTTGACGACGCTGTCACGATCGCGTAAGCGATTAAACGCCAAACGGCGGTTCGCCACGGTGGCTTCTTTGGCCAATGTGATCATTGGCTCGATGACGCGACGCAATTCTTTAGCTTTTGGCAAAGTAGTTTTGATGGCCTCGTGCTCAATGAGCGAGTTCATCATGTTGCGCAACATCGCTAAGCGGTGTTCGCTGGTGCGGTTGAGTTTTCTTAGTCCGTGTCCGTGACGCATGGTATTTCCTTATGTTTTTTGCCGGCCGCCGTATCAGGTACGGCCAGGTGACGGAGTTTTACGTTTGCTGATGAAGCGATCAGCGGCGCTCTAAGCCTGCAGGTGGCCAGTTCTCGAGCTTCATGCCCAAGGTCAAACCACGTGAAGCCAAAACTTCTTTGATTTCGTTGAGTGACTTACGACCCAAGTTAGGGGTCTTGAGCAACTCGTTTTCAGTGCGCTGAATTAGGTCACCGATGTAGAAAATGTCTTCCGCCTTCAGGCAGTTGGCAGAACGTACGGTGAGTTCCAATTCGTCAACAGGGCGCAACAAAATCGGATCGTAGTTCTGGTTGCCACGTGGGGCTTCGGCCATCAGGCTAGAAATTTGGTCGCCTTCTAACTGTGCGAACACAGCAAGTTGTTCCACCAAGATTTTGGAAGATGCGCGCACTGCGTCTTCAGCAGTGATAGCACCGTTGGTTTCGATTTCCATGACCAAGCGGTCCAAATCGGTACGTTGCTCAACGCGGGCGTTTTCAACGCTGTAGCTCACACGGCTCACAGGAGAGAAAGAAGCGTCCAACACAATGCGGCCAATCGATTTGCTTGGCTCTTCGCCATAACGACGCACAGTTCCAGGCACATAGCCACGGCCGGTTTCAACTTTCAACTGGATGTCAATCTTGCCGCCTTGTGACAAGTTGGCGATCACGTGACCAGGATTGATGATTTCCACATCATGCGGTGTTTGGATGTCAGCGGCAGTCACAGGGCCTTCGCCTTCTTTGCGTAAGCTCAAAGTGACTTCGTCGCGGTTATGCAACTTGAAGACCACGCCTTTGAGGTTCAACAAAATGTTGACTACGTCTTCTTGCACGCCGTCGATGGATGAGTACTCGTGCACTACGCCAGCGATAGTGACTTCCGTCACGGCATAGCCGACCATAGAAGACAACAAGACACGGCGCAAGGCGTTACCCAAGGTGTGGCCATAGCCACGCTCAAAAGGCTCTAACGTCACTTTGGCACGGTTGTGGCCGACTTGCTCAACGTGGATATTTTTTGGTTTTAACAAATTAGTCTGCATTCAGATTTCCTCTCAATACCCCCGGCTCGTTACACCGGTAAGGCAGGTTGTCTGGAACCACGCAACATCGAAACACTGCATGGGGTGCGTTCGGCTGAAGACTTCAGCCTGAATTAACGCGAATAAAGTTCGACGATCAACGATTCGTTGATGTCGGCTGCGAACTCGTCACGGTCAGGTGATTTCTTAAAAGTACCTTCCGCTTTGTCGACATTGACTTCCACCCAAGCTGGCATGCCAACTTGTTTTGCCAATTCGAGGGCTTCAAGCACACGGCCTTGCTTTTTAGACTTCTCGCGCACGGCGATGATGTCACCTGCTTTGACCAAGTAAGACGGAATGTTCACTTGGTTGCCGTTAACAGTGATTGCTTTATGAGAAACCAATTGCCTGGCTTCTGCGCGCGTTGAGCCAAAGCCCATGCGGTAGACCACATTGTCCAAACGCGACTCCAAAATAAACAACAGGTTGGCACCGGTGTTGCCTTTTTTCTGGTCGGCTTGTGCAAAGTAGCGGCGGAACTGACGCTCCAACACACCGTACATGCGTTTGACTTTCTGCTTTTCGCGCAACTGCAAACCGAAGTCTGATGTGCGCTGTCCAGAAGTGCGGCCGTGTTGGCCAGGTTTTGTGTCGAACTTAGATTTGTCTGCAATCGAGCGACGTGCGCTCTTTAAGAACAAATCCGTGCCTTCACGACGGGATAGTTTGGCTTTGGGGCCTAAGTAACGTGCCACTTGAATTTCCTTCTCTGATCATCTGCTCACTAAAAGTGAGGAGCCGCTAGTCGTAACCAGTGGCGGTGGGCTTTGGTTTGACAGTTTTAAGCGCGAACGCTTAGATACGACGACGCTTTTGTGGACGGCAACCGTTGTGCGGTACCGGTGTCACATCAGCAATCGAGTTGATGCGAATACCCAATGCGGCTAATGCACGCACAGAAGATTCGCGGCCAGGACCTGGGCCTTTGATTTCAACGTCCAGGTTCTTGATGCCTTGGTCAACAGCTGCACGGCCTGCTACTTCAGAAGCAACTTGCGCTGCAAATGGAGTGGACTTGCGTGAGCCCTTGAAACCTTGACCACCCGACGATGCCCAGGACAATGCGTTGCCTTGGCGGTCGGTGATGGTAATGATGGTGTTGTTAAACGATGCGTGCACGTGCGCAATACCGTCAGCAATATTTTTGCGGACTTTTTTGCGAACGCGTTGTGCGGCGCTATTTGTAGGTGCTTTAGCCATGTGAGTGCCTCAATCCAATTATTTTTTCAGCGCCTGCGCTGCTTTGCGCGGACCCTTGCGTGTGCGGGCATTAGTGCGTGTGCGTTGACCGCGCATGGGCAAGCCACGGCGATGACGGAAACCACGGTAGCAACCGATGTCCATCAAACGCTTGATGTTCATGGTGGTTTCACGACGCAAGTCACCTTCGATGGTGATACCAGCGATCTGATCGCGGATTTTTTCTAAATCCGAGTCATTCAGATCTTTGATCTTTTTTGCGTAGTCAATGCCGCAAGCTTCGCAAATTTTGCGAGCGCGTGTGCGACCAATACCGAAAATAGCGGTTAAGCCAATTTCAGTGTGCTTGTGTGGCGGAATATTAATGCCAGCGATACGTGCCATATGCGTCCTCTTTAATGCAGTTCAATCAACCCTGGCGCTGCTTGTGGCGTGGATCCGTACAGATCACGCGCACAACGCCTTTGCGTCGGATGACTTTACAGTTGCGGCAAATTTTTTTGACCGAAGCCGAAACTTTCATTTCACTCTCCTAAAACCCGTTGTGCCTGGAATTAACCAAGCGTTGTTTTAAAACTTGCTTTCTTTAGCAGCGAATCATATTGCTGGCTCATCATGTAGTTTTGCACTTGGGACATGAAGTCCATAGTGACCACCACAATGATGAGCAGCGATGTGCCGCCGAAATAGAAAGGTACGTTGTATTTCAAAATCATGAACTCTGGCAACAAGCACACAAAGGTGATGTAGATCGCGCCGACTAAAGTCAAGCGCACCAAAATTTTGTCAATATATTTGGCGGTTTGATCGCCTGGGCGGATACCAGGAACAAACGCGCCACTTTTCTTGAGGTTGTCTGCAGTCTCTCGACTGTTGAAAACCAAGGCCGTGTAGAAAAAGCAGAAGAACACAATGGCAGCTGCATACAACATCACGTACACAGGTTGTCCTGGTGCCAAAGCAGCAGAGATATCTTTGAGCCACAGCATGCTGTCGCCCGAACTAAACCAGCTCACTACTGTGGCGGGCAACAAAATAATGGAAGACGCAAAGATGGGAGGAATAACACCCGCCATGTTAAGTTTCAAAGGCAAGTGGGATGACTGACCGCCATAAACCTTATTTCCAACTTGTCTACGAGCGTAATTCACCAAAATTTTGCGCTGACCGCGCTCAATGAACACCACAAAGTAGGTGACACCAGCAACGACTACAACGATCAAGATGGCGGCAATGATGCTCATAGCACCGGTGCGCACCAACTCCAACAGGCCACCGATAGAACCTGGCAACCCTGCAGCAATGCCAGCGAAGATCAGAATAGAAATACCGTTGCCCAAACCACGCTCTGTGATTTGTTCGCCAAGCCACATCAAGAACATAGTGCCCGCAGTGAGTGTGAGCATGGCGGTCAAACGAAATGCCATACCGGGTTGGTTAACCAAACCAGCAGATGCTTCTAGAGCAATCGAGATGCCCATGGACTGGAACAAGGCCAAACCTAGGGTGCCGTAGCGTGTGTATTGCGTAATTTTGCGACGCCCTGCTTCGCCTTCTTTTTTCAACTGCTCCAGCGTTGGCAACACATAGGTGAGCAACTGCATGATGATGGAAGCAGAGATGTAGGGCATGATGCCCAACGCAAAAACTGTAAAGCGGGACAAGGCGCCGCCAGAGAACATATTGAACAAACTCAAAATGCCGCCTTGCTGGCCTTTGAAGAGTTGTTGCAATTGGTTCGGGTCAATTCCAGGAACTGGAATATGCGCACCAACGCGATAGACCACCAAAGCCAACAGCAAAAAGACGAGACGGCGACGCAGGTCACCGAACTTGTCGTTGTTGCCGATAGATGAGGTAGCCACGCGCTTAGTCTCTGCTAATAATTAGTTAACCGAACCGCCAGCGGCTTCGATCGCAGCTTTGGCAGCTGCAGTGGCGCCAATGCCATTGAGCTTGACTGCTTTTTTGATCTCGCCAGTTTTAATGACCTTGACCACTTTGGCAATCGAAGCAACCAAGCCAGCTGTTTTCAAAGTCAAGATATTGACTTCAGCTTCGCCGAGTTGCTCAAGCGCAGCCAATGTGACTTCAGCGTTGTACTTCAAAGTAGTAGATTTGAAACCGCGCTTAGGCAAGCGACGTTGCAAAGGCATTTGACCGCCTTCGAAGCCGACTTTGTGATAACCGCCTGCACGTGATTTTTGACCTTTGTGGCCACGGCCGGCAGTTTTGCCTAAGCCAGAACCGATACCGCGACCGACGCGACGCTTAGCGTGTTTTGCACCGGGTGCATGTTGGATGTCATTGAGTTCCATAGCGGACCTTTAGAGGACTTTGACCAGGTAACTGATCTTGTTGATCATGCCGCGCACAGCGGGCGTGTCTTGCAACTCACTCACAGAGTTGAGTTTGCGAAGACCCAAGCCACGGACAGTGGCGCGGTGCGACTCTTTGGTACCAATGGGGCTACGCACCAATTGGACTTTGACGGTTGGTTGTGCAGATGTGCTCATCGAATGCTCCGATATCAGGCGAAGATGTCTTCGACGTTCTTGCCACGCTTGGCTGCTACTTCAGAAGCCGTGGTGGAATTTTTCAATGCGTCCAACGTGGCGCGAACCATGTTGTAAGGATTAGAAGTGCCATGGCTTTTTGCCACTATGTCGGTGATACCCATCACTTCGAAGACTGCGCGCATTGGACCGCCTGCAATGATGCCGGTACCCTTGGGCGCGGGGATCATCATTACGTTCGCGGCGCCATGGCGGCCGTGAACGGTGTGGTGGATCGTGCCGTTCTTCAAAGACACTTTCATCATGTTGCGGCGGGCTTCTTCCATCGCCTTTTGCACGGCTGCTGGCACTTCTTTCGATTTGCCTTTGCCCATGCCAACGCGGCCATCGTTGTCGCCAACGACTGTCAGCGCGGCGAAGCCGAGAATACGTCCACCCTTGACCACTTTGGTGACGCGGTTAACCGCGATCATTTTTTCCTTCAGGCCGTCTTCTGGACCGTCGGTTTTGGTGTTTGCCTGTAATTTAGCCATGTGTGTTTTCCAATTCTTGTTCGATCAGAACTGCAAGCCTGCTTCGCGGGCTGCGTCGGCCAAAGCCTTTACGCGGCCGTGGTAGGCGAAGCCAGCACGGTCAAACGCTACTTTTTCAACGCCTGCGGCTTTTGCTTTTTCAGCAATGCGCTTGCCAATGACTTGCGCAGCATTGACGTTGCCGCCTTTGCCTGTCGCGCCCAATGACTTGCGAACGTCTGCTTCTGCGGTAGATGCCGCAGCAATAATTTTGGTACCACAACCAGAAATCACGCTGGCGTAAATGTGAAGGTTGGTACGGCTGACGGTCAAACGTGCCACGCCTTGGTTGGCGATACGGATACGGGTTTGACGCGCTCTGCGCAGTCGCTGCTCTTTTTTGGTCAACATGTTGCAGCTCCTTATTTCTTCTTAGTCTCTTTGATCGTGATCTTTTCATCCGAATAACGGATGCCTTTGCCTTTGTAAGGCTCAGGGGGACGGATCGCACGAATCTCAGCAGCAACTTGGCCTACGCGTTGGCGATCAGCACCTTTGATGATGATCTCGGTAGGGGCAGGTGTTTCCACCTTGATGCCGGCAGGCATTTGTTTGTCGACGGGGTGTGAGAAGCCAACCGATAAGTTGAGCTTGGCACCGCTGGCTTGTGCTTTGAACCCCACGCCGACCAACATCAACTTCTTCTCGAAGCCTTTGGACACGCCGATCACCATGTTGTTGAACAACTGGCGCAAAGTTCCGGTCATGGCGTCAGCTTCGCGTGATTCATTCGTAGCTATGAAACTAACTGAACCAGCATTGTTAGCAATCGTTACCAAAGGGTTAGTGGACATCGACAGGGTACCGCCGGTGCCTTTGACGCTAATTTGTGATGCATTGATCGTCACGTCCACACCTTGTGGCACGGTGACTGGCATTTTTCCAACTCGGGACATGTTTATATCTCCTTGTGTTGGGTTAAGCGACGTAGCAGAGCACTTCGCCACCGACACCGGTAGCACGCGCTTTGCGATCTGTCATCACGCCTTTTGGCGTTGTCACGATAGCCACGCCTAAACCGTTCATCACGGTAGGGATAGCATCGCAGCCTTTATAGACACGCAAGCCAGGACGGCTGACGCGCTCGATACGCTCGATCACTGGACGGCCAGCGTAGTACTTGAGAGAAATCTCAAGTTCGCTTTTACCAGCGTCTTGTTTGACTTGGAATCCATCGATGTATCCCTCTTCTTTCAAGACTTGCGCGATGGCAATCTTGACCTTGGAAGAAGGCACCATGACGGTAGGTTTTGCCACCATTTGCGCATTGCGAATGCGTGTCAGCAAATCGGCGATTGGGTCACTCATGCTCATTGAATATCTCCTGCCCGATTACCAGCTGGCCTTGGTGATGCCGGGAATATTGCCTTGGAAGGCAAGTTCACGGATCTTGGCGCGGCCGAGGCCAAATTGGCGGAAAGTGCCGCGTGGGCGACCGGTGATTTCACAACGGTTGCGTTGACGGGTGGGGTTTGCATTACGGGGTAGTTTTTGCAAGCCGAGACGTGCAGCAGCACGCTCTTCATCGCTGCGTTTTGCGTCGCCTGCGATGGCTTTAAGTTCCGCATGCTTTGCTGCGTACTTTGCTACCAGTCTGTCGCGTTTGAGTTCGCGTTCGATCAAAGCTACTTTAGCCACGTGTCACCTCAGTTCTTGAACGGGAAACGAAAGCCAGCGAGCAGTGCTTTGCACTCGTCGTCTGATTTGGCTGTCGTGGTAATGCTGATGTTGAGGCCGCGCAGTGCGTCGACTTTGTCGTACTCAATCTCAGGGAAAATGATTTGCTCTTTCACGCCGATGTTGTAGTTGCCGCGGCCGTCAAAGGCACGCCCGGAAATACCACGGAAGTCACGCACGCGGGGCAACGCAATGGTCACAAAGCGGTCGAGGAATTCATACATCTGCACGCCACGCAAAGTGACCATGCAACCAATGGGTTGTTGCTCGCGGATTTTGAAACCAGCGATCGCCTTCTTGGCCTTGGTAACTACAGGCTTTTGTCCTGCAATTTTGGCCAAGTCACCCACAGCGCTGTCCATGACCTTTTTATCGGCTACGGCTTCGCTGACACCCATGTTCAAGGTGATTTTGGTTAAACGTGGCACTTGCATGGGTGATTTGTAGCCAAATTTGGCCGTCAACTCAGGAACGAGTTTTTCGCGGTAGTGTTGTTGTAAACGCGCCATGTTTATGCCACCTTAATTTCTTCGCCGCTGGACTTGAAGACACGCACTTTGTTGCCGTCAGCCAGGACCTTGATGCCCACGCGGTCTGCACGACCGGTTGTGGCGTTGTAGATAGCCACGTTGGACTGGTGAATCGGCATAGTTTTTTCAACGATGCCACCTTGCGAACCCGCCATGGGGTTGGGCTTGGTGTGTTTTTTCACCAGATTGATACCTTCAACCAACAAGTGGCTGTCGTCTTTGCGCAACGACACAACGCCACGTTTGCCCTTGTCACGTCCAGCGAGAACGATGACTTGGTCGCCTTTACGAATCTTGTTCATGGGCCAGTCCTTACAGAACTTCAGGAGCCAAAGACACGATCTTCATGAACTTCTCAGTACGCAATTCACGCGTGACTGGTCCAAAGATGCGGGTGCCGATAGGCTCCAACTTTGCATTGAGCAACACGGCTGCGTTGCCATCGAATTTAACGAGCGAGCCGTCGCCACGGCGGATGCCTTTGGCGGTACGCACCACTACCGCGCTGTAGACCTCGCCTTTTTTGACGCGGCCACGAGGAGCGGCTTCTTTAATGCTCACCTTGATAATGTCGCCAACGCTTGCGTAGCGACGCTTGGAGCCGCCAAGCACCTTGATGCACAAAACGGATTTAGCACCCGTGTTGTCGGCGACGTCTAACCGAGATTCAGTTTGGATCATTTCTTGTATTCCCAACTTGCACCAGTTTTTTGGAAATCCCAGTAAAACTAGGACTTGACAATAAAACCGATCAGTCTTGGGCCCGTTATCCACGCCACGAACCACTCGCGACGCTTCAACTTGGGGCAGATATCCCCGCTTTTTGAGCGGAGCCATGTATTATGCCACGTTTTTGAGCCCAGCGTCAACAGCTCTGCTATGGGCCCACAAGTTGTTGTAAATCTCAGACAATGGCAGCAAACCCAATCGGCGCGTCTTCTGCCCATTAAGCTTTTAGCCGCTTCCGATCCTTTGTATTTGAATGACCGTCTACTTTTTCTCTTTCAATATATGACCGCCTCGCGCAACTTCCCCACTTCGACCACCTCCCAAGAGGCACCCGTGCCGCACATCGCTTTTATTGGGGGCGGCAATATGGCGAGCGCCATCATTGGAGGGTTGGTCAAACAAGGGGTTTCGCCTGAAGATTTGACGGTTGTGGAGCCTTTTGAAGCGTCACGCGGCGCCTTGCGCTCACAATTTAAGGTGGATGCGATAGCTAAAGC
>JBAXNJ010000022.1:0-11310 GCA_037133815.1 Betaproteobacteria bacterium | reverse complement strand
TAGTATTTAATTATTACTGCGCAGCCCGGGCTGCGCAGTAATAATTAAATACTAAATTACTAAATTACTAAATTTTTAACCTATAATTAACCATAAAGGTAAAACAAATGTTAACTTAGCGGAATGAAACGCACCCCTCCCACCAAAGAAACTTCTAAGTTCGCAGACCGCCTTCGATCTGCCCTTAAAGAAGCAGGCATTCGCCCCTCCGCCACCGTCGTTGCGAACGAATTCAATTTACGTTACTGGGGTGATGGCATCACTTCCCATGCGGCACGCAATTGGTTAATGGGTGTTTCTGTTCCCAAGCAAGATAAGTTACTTATCTTGTGCAAGTGGCTCAAAATTTCCCCAGAGGGTTTGCTTTTTGGCACACCGCCCTCTAAGTCGCTAGATAAAAATATTGCTGAAGACAAGGTCAACCTGATTGACCAGCAACTCATCGTTAAATATTTGCTGCTCAAATGCGAGCAAAAACGCATCGTGCGCGAGATAGTGGACGGCTTAGTCGCCCTTCACCCCAAAAATCAATAGATCAGAACAACGGCTCTGGCTTCCATACTCAAGCCCTCTCCAACAGGGCCCATTTTTTCGGCGGTTTTAGCTTTTACGTTGACCTGCTTTGGACTGATGTCTAAGGCCTGGGCGATTCGCTCGCACATAGCGGGGATAAAACTCGCTAACTTGGGAGCCTGTGCAATGACTGTTGCATCAATGTTGCCAATACCATGGCCATTGGTTTTTAACAACTGACCTACTTTTTGCAAAAGAGCCCAGGAGTCTGCATTTTTAAATTGCATGTCGGTGTCAGGGAAGTGCCGACCGATGTCACCCAATGCTGCAGCGCCAAGCAGGGCATCGGTAATTGCATGAAGCAATACATCTGCATCCGAATGGCCCAATAGGCCGTGGGTATGCGGAATGTGCACACCACCTAGAACTAAGGCTCGCCCAGTCACTAGCGCATGTGTGTCCCATCCCTCACCTATTCGAAATTTAATCTGTTCCATGCAATTGGTTGTTTCTCATGTGGAAAATAGCTTCTGCTAGTGAAAAGTCTTGCGCATATGTCACTTTGAAATTATGGCTGTCGCAAGCCACCAGTAAAGGATGCAAGCCCATCAACTCCACAGCAGAAGATTCGTCTGTAACAGATGAACCCGCTTGCTCAATAGCCAACTTGAGTGGACCAATTCGAAACATTTGTGGTGTTTGGGCTAACCATTTATCCGCGCGACTCACGGTGGCGGCCACTCGATTTTGCTCTGCGGTCTTCAAGGTATCAGCCAAAGGTTGTGCAAGAAGTCCGCCGACCGAGTCGTGTACCACGACGTCAATCAAATCTTCAATTTGCTGTGGTGTGATTAAACAGCGTGCCGCGTCATGCACTAACACCCAATCATCGGATTGCGCACCTTTTGCAAGTAAAGTGTCTAAGCCTGCCAACACAGTGTCTGAACGTTGTACCCCATCAACTCGCGCCACTTGGAATTGTGAAATTTCGTATTTTTCAAGCAATCCCAACATAAAGTTGTCGTTGGGCGCTACAACGACTAAACCTTGCTTAATGCGCGAAACAGCACCGAACGCACGCAATGTGTGGATCACCATAGGAATGCCTGCAATGTCGCGATATTGCTTGGGTTCAGAAGACCCAGCACGCGCGCCAGTCCCAGCACTTGGTATCAATGCATACAAATGTTGCGTTGTTGCAGGGTGAATAGACATGGTGTCATTCTAGAATCAACCCAATGCACCTGCCTTCATTGAGTACCGGCAAACGATTTGCCATTGATCGCCCTGTTGGCTCAGCCGATGCGCTATGGCTTGCTAAATTGGGCGCACAAGAAAAAACAAAAAAGACCCAAGTCGCCATCGTCACCGCCGATGCTGCGGACGCACACCGTCTGCAAGACGAAATATCTTTCTTCGCACCCGATGTGCGTTGTGTGCTGTTTCCGGATTGGGAAACTCTGCCTTACGACAGCTTCTCGCCGCACCAAGATTTGATCAGCGAGCGCCTGGCGACGCTGTGGCGAATTTCACAAGGCGATGCCGATGTGATTTTGATTCCTGCGACAACTGCGCTTTATCGACTTGCCCCTCCATCTTTCTTGGCGGGCTACACATTTGAATTCAAAGTCAAACAATCCCTGAATGAAGCCAAGTTCAAAGAGCAACTGAGTTTGGCTGGTTATAGCCATGTGACTCAAGTTGTCAGCCCAGGTGAATATGCGGTGCGGGGTGGATTGATCGATTTATTTCCGATGGGCTCTTTGGTTCCTTACCGCGTCGATTTATTCGACAACGAAATCGATTCAATCCGCACCTTTGACCCCGATAGCCAACGCAGCTTGTACCCCGTTCCTGAAGTGCGACTGCTTCCTGGGCGCGAGTTCCCCATGGACCAAAGTGCGCGTGGGCTCTTTCGCAAACGTTGGCGTGAATTGTTAGAAGGTGACCCGACCAAAAGCCGTATTTACAAAGACATTGGAAATGGCGTTGCGACTGCGGGTATTGAGTATTACTTGCCCTTGTTCTTTGAAGAAACTGCCACCGTCTTCAACTATCTCAGCCCTTCCGCCATCGTGGTGTTGCATGGTGAACTAGAACCTGTTTTTCAACGCTTTTGGCAAGACACGCAAGAGCGTTACCGTTTAGTGCAAGGCGATCCCGAAAGACCAGCCTTATCGCCCGCCAGTTTATTTTTAAGCGCAGAGCAATTTTTTTCGACGGCCAACCAACACGCGCAACTCGCCCTGCGACCTTACAACGCCGCAGGTAGTGAAAACACCTTTGCCCAATCACTTCCGGATTTGATGGTGATGCGGGGTGCAACCGATCCGCTAGAGCGGCTAGAGCTGTATGCCAAAAACACTGCCCACCGATTACTCATATTGGCGGAAAGCGATGGACGACGAGAAAGTCTTTTAGATTTCTTAAGAGCCAGCAAACTCAGCCCTGTTGTCTTTGAGTCTTTACAAGACTTCGAAAAATCGCAAGAAAAAATTGGTATCTGCACTTCGCACTTACAGGTAGGGTTTAGTTGGCTAGATACCGGAATCGACTTCATCACTGAAACAGAACTGTTCGCCATCGCACCTGCTGCACGCAGAAGAAAAAAACAAGAACAAGTTAGTGATGTTGAAGCCCTGATCAAAGATTTATCGGAACTCAATGTCGGCGATCCAGTGGTACACAACGCACACGGCATTGGTCGTTACCGCGGCTTGATCAATATGCATCTGGGCGAGAAAACAGACGAAGGACTTCCTGTTTTGCAAGAGTTCTTGCATCTGGAATACGCAGACCAAGCTGTGCTGTATGTGCCCGTGAGTCAGTTGCATTTGATCGGTCGCTACACAGGCGTTAGCGCTGACGAAGCTCCTTTGCACAAACTGGGCTCAGCCCAATGGGATAAAGCCAAACGACGTGCGGCGGAACAAGTACGAGATGCCGCGGCTGAATTGCTCAACATTTATGCGCGTCGTGCAGCTCGGGTAGGCCACCCGTTTCGCTACTCGCCACAAGACTACGAAAATTTTGCCAATGATTTTGGCTTTGAAGAGACAGCAGACCAACGCGCTGCGATTCATTCTGTGATCCAAGACATGATCAGTCCCCGACCTATGGACAGATTAGTTTGCGGAGACGTAGGTTTTGGTAAAACCGAAGTAGCACTGCGCGCAGCTTTTGTGGCAGTCACGGGTGGCAAACAAGTAGCTTTTTTGGCGCCAACTACCTTGCTTGCAGAGCAACATTTTCAAACACTGAACGACCGTTTCAGCAAGTGGCCCATCAAAATTGCGGAAATGAGTCGCTTTCGCTCTGCCAAAGAAATCACCCTAGCCGCCAAAGGATTAGCCGACGGGCAAATCGATATCGTGGTGGGCACGCACAAACTCTTGAGCGAGAGCGTCAAGTTCAAAGACTTAGGACTTTTGATCATTGACGAAGAGCATCGATTTGGTGTGCGCCATAAAGAGACGATGAAAGCCATTCGCGCGGAAGTCGATGTACTGACACTCACCGCGACCCCCATCCCACGTACTCTAGGCATGGCACTGGAAGGCTTGCGCGACCTAAGCGTCATCGCAACCGCACCACAAAGACGCCTAGCCATCAAAACTTTTGTGCGTACTGAAGGCAACGGCGTTATACGTGAAGCAGTATTGCGTGAACTCAAGCGTGGTGGCCAGTGTTATTTTTTACACAACGAAGTCGACACCATTGAAAACCGTCGTGCGCGCTTGAAAGAACTTTTACCCGAAGCCCGCATTGCTATCGCACACGGACAAATGCCAGAGCGCGAGTTGGAGCGTGTGATGCGAGACTTCGTCGCGCAACGCTACAACGTATTGCTTTGCTCAACAATCATAGAAACAGGCATTGATGTGCCAACGGCCAACACCATCATCATGAGCCGCGCTGATAAATTTGGCTTGGCCCAGTTACATCAGTTACGCGGTCGCGTCGGTCGCAGTCACCACCAAGCTTATGCCTATTTGATGGTGCCCGATATTGAATCGCTGACCAAACAAGCCACACAAAGATTAGATGCCATTCAACAAATGGAAGAACTGGGATCTGGTTTTTACTTGGCCATGCATGACCTCGAGATCCGAGGTGCTGGAGAAGTCTTAGGCGAGAGTCAAAGTGGCAATATGTTGGAAGTTGGTTTTCAACTTTATAACGAAATGTTGAGTGAAGCGGTTCGTGCTTTGAAGAATGGTGAAGAACCCGACCTACTCAGCCCACTGAGTGCGACCACCGAAGTCAACTTACATGCCCCCGCGCTACTGCCCAACGATTATTGTGGCGATGTCCATCTCAGACTCTCTTTCTACAAAAAGTTAGCGATCGCTAAAACATCGGACCAAATTGATGGATTGCTGGAAGAACTGGTAGACCGCTTTGGAAAACTGCCAATTCAAGCGCAAACGCTCATCGATGTGCACCGATTGCGTGTGAAAGCCCGCGACTACGGGGTGACCAAAGTAGACGCCACGCCGCATGTGACCATCATCAGCTTCAAACCCAATCCGCCGTTTGATGCGATGCGCATCATCGAACTGGTGCAAAAAAATAAACACATCAAGTTAGCTGGTAATGACAGGCTACGTATCGAACGTGAACTCCCAGAACCTATTGCCAGGGCCAAGATGGTGCAGGATATTTTGCGGGCTTTGGGAACACCCATCACCCCATCTAAACCGGCACCTGCAACTTCTCTGACCTAGATAATCTCGGTCATTTGTTACTTTTACAAATCTCATGGCACAACAAGAATTTGCCCCAGGTCTTTTTATTCAAGGCATCGAACCACCGCTTGCATTGGATGACTTCAAGCTCATTGCGTTTGATATGGATTCAACCCTAATCAATATCGAATGTATTGATGAAATAGCCGATGCGGCAGGACGCAAAGCAGAAGTCAGCGCCATTACAGAGGCCGCCATGCGCGGCGAATTCATAGACTTCAAAGACAGCTTGCGCAGACGAGTTGCCTTGCTGAAAGGCGTTCCCCAAGAAGCCTTGGAAGATGTATTTACCAACCGCTTGCGGCTGAACCCTGGTGCTAAGGAATTGGTAGACACATGCAAGCAAAACGGCATGAAAGTATTGTTAGTCAGCGGAGGCTTTACTTTTTTTGCAGACCGTGTAGGGCACATGCTTAACATTGACTTCACCCGCAGCAATGTCCTAGAAATTGTGGATGGGCGTCTGACTGGCTGCTTGGTCGATCAAGATTGGGGCGATATTTGCGATGGCGCTGAGAAATGTAAAAAACTTCTTGAAACCTGCGCTGATATGGGAGCCAAGCCTGAGCAAAGCATCGCGATGGGAGATGGCGCCAACGATTTGCTAATGATGGGTGTTGCTGGACTCTCAGTGGCTTATCACGCCAAGCCCAAAGTTCGCGAGCAAGCTATGGTGTCTATACAAGACGGCGGGTTAGATCGCTTGCTAGAAATCTTTATGCCCAGAAAAGCGCCTAATTTATAAGCTGGCAATTACCAATTTTTTTGCTAGCGACTTTGAATCAGTTAGATTGTTTAACGCAATGCTTGATAAATAGTTTGCGCAAGTTCTAAAGAAATACCTTCCACACTGCAAAGGTCTTGCACACTAGCTTGCGCCACTCCGCGCGCACCACCAAAACGTTGCAATAATTTGGCGCGCTTCTTGGGTCCTATTCCAGCGATCTCTTCTAAAGTGCTGCCACCAACACGCACTTTCGCCCGAGCGGCACGCATGCCAGTGATCGCAAAGCGATGCGCTTCGTCGCGAATCTGTGCAATCAACATCAGAGCAGCCGAATCGCGGCCTAAATAGACTTTTTCTCGGCCATCGGCAAAAACCAACTCCTCAAGACCCACCTTACGGCCTTCACCTTTTTCTACGCCCACAATCCGCGAGACATCTAACCCAAGCACTTCAAACACCTCGCGTGCCATAGATACTTGGCCTTTGCCACCGTCAATCAACACCAGGTCGGGCAATTTACCTTCTCCTGCGCGCACGGCTTCCGCGAGTTTGCTGTAACGACGCTCCAGCACTTGGCGCATGGCGGCATAGTCGTCACCAGGCGTGATGCCCTCGATGTTGTAGCGGCGGTATTCGCTGCTTTGCATTTTGTGGTGGTGAAACACGACACAAGATGCTTGGGTAGATTCACCCGATGTATGTGAAATATCAAAACACTCGACCCGAAACACATCCATGTTATCGACGTCCAAATCCAATGCATCGACTAAAGAGCGCGTCCTAGCCTGTTGCGAACCCTCCTCTGCTAATAAACGTGCAAGTTGTATATCAGCATTTTGTTGCGCCATCTCCAACCACACCTTGCGCTGCTCACGGGGGTTGTGCAGCGCGTTGATCTTGACACCCGTTTGCTCGATCAAGGTTTGTATCAACTGTTTATCCACTGAATGGCTTGTGACCAGCGTTGGCGGCACAGGTATTTCAATATAGTGCTGGCTCAAAAATGCTTCCAATACTTCAGCCGGCTCTGCGTCATCCACATGCACAGGAAAGTAAGGCCGATCCCCCAAATGGCGGCCACCTCGCACCATCGCCAAATTAACGCAGGCACGCCCTCCTTGCACTTTGACGGCCAAGATATCCACATCTTGGTCGCCCACCGTATCCACGGCTTGCTGATGCAAAACTTTAGATAAAGCGCCCATTTGGTTACGCAACTCTGCTGCTTGCTCAAACTCCAACTTGTCCGCATGCACCATCATGCGCGCCTCGATCGACTGCATCACTTCGTGGGTTTGCCCACGTAAGAGCCGCATGGCACTATCGACATCACTTTGATAGGCCTCTAAAGAAATATGCTCTACACAAGGGGCCGAACACCGCTTAATTTGGTAGAGTAAGCAAGGACGTGTGCGGTTGTGATACACCGTGTCTTCGCAGGTACGTAAGCGGAAAACTTTTTGCAGTAACTGTATGGCTTCGCGCACTGCCCAAACACTTGGGTAGGGACCAAAATATTCATGCCGTTTATCTACCGCACCGCGGTAATAAACCACTCTAGATACATTGCTGGCTTTGTTTTTGGAAGTATCTGTAGCACGAGTGATTTTTAAATAGGGATAGCTCTTGTCGTCTCGAAACAAAATGTTGTATCGAGGCTTGAGCGACTTGATCAGGTTGTTTTCTAGCAGCAAGGCTTCGGCTTCGGATCGCACCACCGTGGTTTCCATACGCACAATTTTGCTCACCATGTGGCCTATACGGGTTCCAGATTTTTCTTTTTGGAAATAACTTGCCACCCGCTTTTTCAAGCTAATGGCTTTGCCCACATAGAGCACCTGCTCGTTGATATCGAAATAACGGTAAACACCCGGTAAGCCGGGTAATGCAGCCACCTGCGCCAACAATTCAGCGCCGTGGCGATGGGCAACTTCTTCGGTAGGGGCAGCCTCTGGCGGGTTTTCTTCAGACATCTGCGTATTGTGGACAATCTCGCGGGTGACTTACAAACTTTTGCAGTGGGATATTTTTTGCCGCGTGATCGACAACCACGGCGACCTCGGGGTCAGTTGGCGTTTAGCCGTTGACTTGGCCGAACGCGGACATTCCGTTCGCCTTTGGGTGGACGATGTCAGCGCATTGGCTTGGATGGCACCCCAAGGTCACCCTAAAGTTGAAGTATCCAAGTGGTCTGATGCTGAGACCGCTTTGAAGATGGGTGATGTAGTCATCGAAGCCTTTGGTTGCAGACTGCCTAGCCATATCGAAAACTTGATTGCACTGCACAGATCAACCTGGATAAACCTTGAATACTTGAGTGCAGAGGACTTCGTTATGCAATCGCACGGCTTAGCTTCCCCGGTGATGCGAGGCCCCGCTAAAGGCCTTACCAAATGGTTTTTTTACCCAGGCTTTGTAAATGGCACAGGCGGGTTGATACGCGAGACCGATTTAAAGCAAAGACAATCCGCATTTGACCGGACTGCATGGTTAGCGCACTGCGCAACTCAATTATCCAAAAGTAAAACGCATCCACAAACGCGTTGGATATCGCTTTTTTGTTACGAACCTAGCGCCTTGCAAAATTTACTCAAGCAATTGGTCGTCGATAAAATGCCTACAAAACTACTCATCACACAAGGACGATCGCAACAGGCTGTTGCCCAAGCATTAAATGTTTTGGAAATACCTGCCAGCGGTGCAGGCAACTTGCAAGTTGAACAGTTGCCCTACCTAAGCCAAACTGATTACGACCATTTATTATGGGCATGCGACTTGAACTTCGTGCGCGGGGAAGACTCCGTTGTACGAGCTTTATGGGCTGGCAAGCCCTTTGTCTGGCAAATTTATCCGCAAGACGATCAGGCTCATCATCTAAAGCTAAAAGCCTTTTGTGAAACACTGCAAATGCCGCACGATTTGGCGGCTATTCATGCTGTATGGAATGGCATCAGTGGCACTCCATTACCCAAAATCGAGCAAAGACACTCCGAAAATTGGACAATTTGGGCCCGTCAAAATGCGAACCAATTAGAGCGCCAAGAAGACTTGGTCACACAATTAGAGCGATTTGTGTCCCAAAAACGCTAAAATCAGAGGCTTTGCGATTTCTATTCGGCCAAGAGCCTCGGAAATCTCTCATTCACTTACAAGAACTTCACCTATGAAAACCGCTCAAGAAATACGCGTTGGCAACGTCATCATGCATGGTAAAGACCCGATGGTGGTCCTTCGCACCGAATACAGCCGTGGCGGACGCGGTTCCTCCACTGTGCGCATGAAACTCAAGAGCTTGATCGCCAACTTCGGCACCGAGGTGGTGTTTCGTGCAGACGACAAGATGGACCAAGTCATTTTGGACAAAAAAGAATGTACCTATTCGTATTTCGCTGACCCTATGTATGTTTGCATGGACAGCGAATTCAACCAATACGAAGTCGAAGCCAGCAACATGGGCGATGCTTTGAACTATTTGGAAGATGGCATGTCGCTTGAAGTCGTTTTTTACGACGAAAAAGCCATCTCCGTTGAATTACCCACTACGGTCGTGCGTGAAATCACTTGGACTGAGCCAGCCGTCAAAGGAGACACGTCAGGCAAAGTATTGAAACCCGCCAAGATTGCAACCGGCTTTGAAGTACCTGTGCCTATTTTTGTGGCGCAAGGTGATAAAGTCGAAATCGATACACGTACAGGCGAATACCGCAAGCGCGTCTAGTACGTCAACAATCCGGCAACACTTCAACAAAAGGCCTGCTTGCAGGCCTTTTTAATTTTTCCGACTAACCATCAAGGTGATTTTTATGGATGGAATGCTTGACCCCAAAGATCCTCGCTTATCGCAAGCGTGGGACATACTGAAAGCTCAGAGCCAGAGTGGTGATGCGCTAGCACCTGAATCCAATCGATTGGCCTTTGCCGATCCAGAGTTTCTGTTGCGACGCGAGACGCGCGGCATTCGTTTTCAGTTGGAAATGCTCAAACCTGATTTAGCGCAACAAGAACAAGGCATTGAACATACGGTTGTCGTGTTTGGCAGCGCTCGTTTTCAAAGCCAAGAAAAAGCGCAGAAAACTTTGGAGTCAGCGCTAAGCTCTGAAATAGCCCTAGACATCAAGCGTGCAGAATCTTTGGTGCGTAATGCCCACTTTTATGAGCAAGCACGTGCATTCGGTCATTTGATTGCCCAATACAGCGCCAACAAACACAACCCCAACAAACTTTTTATATGCACTGGCGGCGGGCCAGGAATAATGGAAGCCGCCAATCGTGGCGCCTCTGAAGCGGGCGGAATCAGCGTGGGACTCAATATCGCCCTACCCCATGAGCAAACGCCCAACCCCTACATCACGCCCGAACTGAGTTTTAAGTTCCACTACTTTGCATTACGCAAAATGCATTTCATTATGCGCGCAAAAGCTTTGGTGGCGTTTCCTGGCGGTTTTGGCACCATGGACGAATTGTTCGAAACATTGACCCTAGTGCAATGTAAAAAAGCCAAGCCTGTACCCATTGTGTTGTTTGGAACCGATTATTGGAAAAAAGTATTTCATCCAGAAAATATGCTGGAAGAAGGTGTGGTTACCGAGGAGGACTTACAACTGTTTCGCTATGTCGACACGGTAGAAGATGCGTGGGAAGTTATTCGTGCGTTTTATGCACTCTGAGCAAATACGCGCTGCGAGAACCTAGACCTACCGCTAAAGACACACACCAAAAAACAGCGCCTACACCAATCACTGCACCTGCGGCGCCAAACACCATAGGCATCAACACACTAGACGCATTGATTCCCATCAAACGCAACCCCAAAGCCTCCCCATGGCGTGATTCGGGCGTGATCTGATGCAAGGTACTCATCACCATGGGTTGCACAGAGCCTAGCGATAAGCCAAGAAATACCGAGCAAATACCCATCGCCAACGCACCTTGTGCAAACGGGTAGATACCCAACAATGCAGAAGTAATGAGCATGGCAGAGGTGATGACTTGCCACTCTTGTAATCTAGCAACAACCATAGGTAACAAAAAGCGAATCAAAGCTGCGGCGATCGCAAATCCACCCAATATTGTTCCAATCGACGAAGCACTCAGGCCTCGTTCATGTCCCAAGATGGGCACAACAAAAGTATGTACGTCCCAGCACGCGGACAAAAACAAATTCACCAACAACAAACGCCTAAACATGGTGTCGTTGAGTAAATCCCAAGCGCTGTTTGCCTCATGACCGGGAGGATTGACTACAGCGGGCAGTTCATGTGTTTGACGAACCCAGAACCAGGCCAAGATCGGAAACAACGCCATCGCTGCATAAGCCCATTG
>JBAXNJ010000021.1:0-11851 GCA_037133815.1 Betaproteobacteria bacterium | reverse complement strand
TTTGCGTAGGCACATAGCCTAGGTGCCCGAACACCAAGGGTATGTCTAGTGTTTGAAGTTGTAGATCAAGATCTGCGAACTCGTTGACATGCATTAAAAATTCTATGTGCCAGCCAAGTTTTTTTATTTTGTTGGCTAGTTGCTTTAAGTTATCGATTGGCAATTTTCCTTTGCCAGTTTGCAAGTCCACTATATTGCAACGCACCCCACGAACACCTAATGCATGTAAGCGATGAATTTCTTCAAGAGGCACGTCAAATGGCAACACCGCAACACCGCGTAAGCGATCTGGGTAGATAGCCAAGACATCGAGCATGGCACGGTTGTCTGTACCGTAAACACTGGGTTGTACTAATACACCGCGTGTTAAACCAAGTGCGTCGAGCATTCCGATATATTCTTCACCAGACGCCTCTGGCGGGTTGTAGAGTCTGTTTTCCACCAACGGAAAAAGATGCCTTGGACCGCATACATGGGCATGTACGTCACACGCTAGCGCTGGTGGCAAACGACGGGGACGTTTGGGTAACGGATCGTGCGGCCCGCACTCTGGCAAATTTTTAGATAATTCAGTCAAATTGTTAGTTGCTCATATAAAGTTATTTACGTAAATTAAGTGCGGCACCTACTTTTTCATACAACTCAAATTGATCACGGGCAAATTTCTCAGTTTCTGAAGGTGACCTAATGGCTGCAATGGCACCCATAGTCGCATTACCTTTATTCCAGTCTGGATCATCCGCGACTTTTTTAAGTACTTCAGTCCATTTATTGATCACATCCAAGGGTAAACCAGGCGGCCCATAAAGCCCACTCCAGCCGGTAACTTGCTCAAGTGCGCCTACACCCGATTCTCTGGCCGTGGGAACATCTGGGAATTCTTTTAGTCGATCTGGCGTTGAGGTAACCAACGCACGCAAGGTGCCACCTTTGATTTGACCTACAAGCGTGGGTAAATTGTTACAAAGGAATTGCACTTGGACACTCAAAACAGCGGTAGTTGCTTCGCCGCCGCCTTTATAGGGAATTTGCACCGCATGTGTAGAAGGAATATTGGCGGCGCGTAACAACACCTCGACGGCCAAGTGTTGCGTAGTAGCAGGTCCAGCGGTGGCGTAGTTTAATTTGCCTGGTTGTGATTGAAGAACACTTAAAAGCTCTTTAAGTGTTTTATAGGGGGTGTCAGCCTTTACGACGCAAACTACAGGATTTAAATCCAGCAACGTGATCATGCTGAAGTCATTCCATTTATACGGAGTCTTACTGTCTAAGGCGGGAGTGATCGCATGCGACCCTCCACGTGGAATCAATAAGGTGTAACCATCAGGTGGTGCGAGCCTAACTTTTGCGGATCCTATAGTGCCTGAAGCGCCGACTACGTTTTGAACCACTATAGGCTGACCCATGTATTTCGAGGCTATTGCAGCGAGGTTTCTTCCTGAAAAATCGCTGTCACCCCCAGCAGCATAAGGAGCAATGATAGTGATAGGTCGGCTAGGGTAGTTCTGTGAAATGGCAGAAGTACTTAGAAAAAGTCCCAACAACACGGTTGAGAATAATTTCCACTTTTGGCGATGGTCGATATATGTCATTGATTGAGCTCCTTTATTTTTGAATCGGTTCATAGTACCCATTGATCCAAACTTCGCATAGTGAGGTTTATCTTAGGTGCTAGTCAGTTTCCAAACCCGTTGGATACCACCACCTCAATCAGATTAGGCTTACCACTTTGTATGCCAGCTTTCAGGGCGGCATCTAAATCCGCGGGATCTGACACTTTGATGGAGCCCATTCCCATGGACTGCGCCAATTGACAATAGTTAATGGCGGGATCGTTCATGTCCATTCCGATGAATCGATCGGAGCCTTGCATGGATACAAGGCGTTCTTTGATAATGCGATAGCCCTTGTTATTTGCGATCACATAAGTAATGGGTAACTTGAAGTGGGCAGCAGACCAAAGACCTTGAATTCCATACATGGCACTGCCATCTCCCACGATGGCCACAACAGGCCGGCCTGGTTTAGCCATGCTGACACCCACGGCACCCGGAATGGCAAATCCAAGCCCACCACTGGCTAGTCCAAAGAAGCTATCGGGGTAGTGCTGATGCAGATATTGCGGCAAGGATTGGGTCGACGTCAACGCCTCTTCCACCACGATGACATCGGGAGTTAGTTGATTGGTAATGTGCATGACAAAAGTGGATGCTGACATCGGCCGCATCGAACTTTGCATCAGAACTTGGGTTGTCAACTTGTTGCGAGTCACTGCCCAGTTTTGCTGTTCAAGTGCTTTTGCCCGAATCTGGGCTTGCTCTTTGTACTTTGTATCGATGCGTGAACGAAGCAAGGGAAGTAAGACGCTCAAGGTTTCACACACGTTGGCTTGCAAAGCCAATTCGGTTCTGTAATTTTTTCCTAGCTCCCAACTGCGCTCACTCAAATGGAGTACGCGTGAGTGATTCGGCAATGGTTCGACGGGGCTGTAAACCGACATGCGTAGCAAGTCAGCGCCTAGACATAAAACCAAATCAAAGGGATCCAGTGTTTTACGCACGTTCTCTTGGCTACGTGTGAGCATTCCAAGGTATTGCGGATGAGACGTTGGAAAGGTGGCGCTGAAAGGAACGGACTCTTGAAACACGCCAGCACCTAGTAAGGACGCTAACGCACTGGCGTCGATAAAAGCTTGTTGCGAAGACAACTCTTGCCCAGAGATGATCACAGGATTTTTTGCTGAAAGTAATGCATTGGCTAATTCGTCTAATGACTTGTCTGATGGACGAACGCGGTGATCAATTCGAACTGATTGACCCATATCAATTTCTGCAATTTCATTGAGAATGTCGCCAGGAAGGCTGATAAAGACTGGACCCGTGGGTGGTGTCATGGCAATCTTGGCAGCTCGCCGCATGATGCGTGGCAGATCTTGTAGCCTTGTGACCTCTATCGACCATTTCACCAATGGCGCAGCCATAGAGGTCAAGTCGTCGTAGAGCAAAGGCTCTAGCAAGCCATGGCCTTGTTCTTGTTGACCGGCGGTAAGAATGACGGGAGAGCCGGAAAACTTCGCGTTGTAGAGAGCGCCCATCGCATTGCCAAGCCCTGGTGCAACATGGACATTGGCGGCGGTCAGTTGACGAGAGGCTCTGGCATAGCCGTCTGCCATCCCCATCACGACCGATTCTTGAAGACCCAGGATGAACTTCAAGCCAGGATAGTCAGGCAAAGCTTGCATGATCGGAAGCTCCGTTGTGCCTGGGTTGCCAAAAAGGTGTGTAACACCTTCGCTGATCAGGAGTTCGACAAAAGCTTGACGACCGTACAAATGAGACATGGTATTTCTATCCTTCTCTAGATATGTATATGAATTTAGCGCTTTAACTAATAGGAACGTGGCAAGCCCAGCACTTTTTCAGCAATGAAACATAGTATGAGTTGCGGACTGACCGGAGCGATGCGCGGGATATAGGACTCGCGCAAGAAGCGCTCTACGCTGTACTCAGTTGCGTACCCCATCCCCCCCAGCGTTAGGACTGCTGTCTGGCAGGCGTTGTGCGCAGCTTCAGCGGCAAGAAATTTTGCAGCATTGGCTTCTGCGCCGCAAGGTTTGCCAGTGTCGTAAAGCGCAGCCGCCTTCATCACCATTAGATTGGCGGCCTCTAGTTGCATCCAGCATTGCGCTAGCGGGTGCTGAATACCTTGGTTTTGCCCGATGGGTCGGCCAAAGACAACGCGCTCCTTCGCATAGCGGGTGGCATGTTCGAGTGCAACGCGCCCAAGTCCGACTGCTTCGGCCGCAATGAGAATGCGCTCTGGATTGAGTCCGTGCAGGATGTATTCAAAGCCGTGGCCTTCTTCACCGATTCGGTCAGACACTGGGACACGGAGTTGATCGATGAAAAGCATATTGGAGTCAACGGCGGCACGGCCCATTTTGTCGATTTCGCGCACTTCTACGTGCTGACGATCAAGGTCAGTATAAAAAAGCGATAGGCCTTTGGTGGGCTTATCGACTTGGTCCATGGGAGTGGTACGCGCGAGGATCAGCATCTTATTTGCCACTTGGGCTGTTGAGATCCAAATCTTGCGACCATTGAGAACATAGTGGTCACCGTCTCTAACTGCCTGTGTTTTTAGTTGTGTGGTGTCAAGACCTGCATCGGGCTCGGTTACGGCAAAGCAGGCTTTGTCGAAGCCAGCAATGAGGGGCGGCAACATGCGCTGCTTTTGTGCCTCGCTACCAAAAACTACGACTGGATTCAGGCCAAATATGTTCATGTGTATGGCTGAAGCACCGGAGAATCCCGCCCCAGATGCACTCACAGCCTGAAGCATTAAGGCGGCTTCGGTAATGCCAAGCCCCGCACCACCTTGCACCTCGGGCATCGCGATGCCAAGCCAGCCAGCGTCTGCCATAGCCTTATGAAACGCGTGAGGGAACAAGGCCTCAGCGTCATGTTTGCGCCAGTAGTTTTCATCAAAAGCTCTACAAGTCTTTTGCACCTCATCGACAATGGCGCGCTGATCGCCAGAAAGATCAAAATTCATTTTTCAGGTGTCCGGGTCACTTGGGCTTTCACCATCTCAGCAATCTCATCGTCGCTGTAGCCAGCTTCTCGCAAGATCTCGGCGCTTTGCTGGCCTAGGCTGGGTGGCAAACTGCGTATGGTCAGTGGTCCTTCAGACCATGTCAATGTTGGCCTCATCATGCGCAACTTTCCCTCGGTTGGGTGGTCCACGAGTTGAAAAAATCCGCTGGCCTCTAAATGTGGATCAGTTACCAAACTGGTGGGGGTATGCATTGGCATAACCGGTATGTCTGCCGCATTGAGCGCCTGCAACCAGTCAGCGGTGCTACGTGTTTGCATGATGTCAGCGACATAGGCATAAACCTCAGCGATATTTACCCCCCGATCCGTATGGTTGCGGAAACGAGGATCTTCTTTGAGCTCAGGCTTACCGATGAGGTCAAAAAAACTGTGCCATTGCTTGTCGTTATAAATAAGTACGCAGACATAGCCGTCACTGCTAGCGTAGGGGCGTCGGTGTTTTGCAATCAAGCGTTGATAGCCAGCCTCCCCGATGGGGGGGTCGAAACTCAAGCCAGCTAGGTGATCCCCCATTACAAATTGCACCAACGATTCAAACATCGGAACCTCAATCGATTGGCCACGACCGGTTTTTTCACGGTAATAAAGAGCAGCATTGATGGCTATGGCGACATTCAACCCAACACTGCGATCTGCCAGCGTCACTGGTGCATAGCGTGGAAGGTCTGCTCCCGACATTTGCGTTAAAGCCGGGACAGCCGCCGCACCCTGTATCAAATCGTCATAGGCTGATTTGCCCGAGTAAGGGCCGCCTTCGCCATAGCCAACCGCTCCAGCGTAGATGATTTTGGGATTGACCTTTTTGACGTCTTCGTAGGAGAGACCTAATCGCGCCATAGCCTTTGGTCGGACATTGAAAACCAGCACATCGCTTTTTTCGGCAAGTCTAAGAGCAGCATCACGCCCAGCTGGCTGCTTAAGGTCAAGCACGACAGATCGTTTATTACGATTTATGTGCAAATAAATATGGCCCATTCCAGGATTTCGCATCGGACCGACGTCGCGCAAGATATCGCCCTCCGGGGGCTCGACTTTGATGACGTCGGCGCCCAAGTCGGCAAGAATTTGGGTTGCATAAGGACCCATCAGCACGGAAGTCAGGTCGAGTATTCGTACCCCCTCAAGTGGGCCAACTGGCGTGGAACTCAAAACTTCACCATCATTCGGGCTGGATGTTGGCCTGACGGATCAGGCGAGACCAAAGGGCCAGCTGGTCGCTTACGTATTTGGAAAATTCTTCAGGAGATTTCGACGGTGAAACTTCAAAACCGATGTTGGCAAGCTTTTCTTGCACATCTTTTTCGGCAAGCAAGGCTTGGATTTCATTAGCCAGACGCTCAACTATGGGGCGTGGAAGTGCGGCGGGGCCGAATATACCGTTCCAAGAAATCAGATCAAAACCGGGCAGCGTATCAGCCATAGGAGGCACTTCGGGCAGGATATTCGAGCGTTTTGCTGCCATTGAAGCCAGCACGCGCACCTTGCCCGCTTTCATGGAGGGCAGTCCAGAGCCGAAGTCGACTACATACATTTGTACTTGGCCACCTATCAGGTCCGTCAGTGCTTGCGGGCTGGATTTATAGGGAATGCCAAGGATGTCAATCTTGGCCATGACGCGAATGGTTTCAGAAGATACCAAGGAGGTGCTGTTAGGTGTGGCATAGGAAAATTTACCCGGATTGGCCCGAGCATTTTCAATCAAATCCTTGACCGTTTTTATCGGTGAGTTTGCATTCACGACGAGTGCGAAGGGCAGGTCACCGGTGCGAACGATAGGCGTAAAGTCCTTGATGGGGTCGTAGCGCAGTGTCTTAAAGAGGCTGGGATTAGCCGAATGTGAGGTGTTGGTGGTCATCAAAAGGGTATAGCCATCGGCTTTTGCCTTAGAGACGAATTCGGCGCCAATTTGCGCGCTTGCACCCGCTTTGTTGTCAACCACAACCTGCTGTTTCAGCCGTTCGGATAGTTTTTGTGCGATGACGCGTGCCACCGAATCTGTTCCACTGCCAGCAGCAAAAGGCACTACCAAGCTGATCGGTTTTGACGGCCAAGCTTCTTGGGCGGATAAAACAGTACATGTGAAAGCAAGTACCACGCCGATCAGGCGCAAAAGTTGTTGCATAAATCCTCCTTAGTTACCTGTTTTATGACGTCGGCCGAATGACTCGATCGGGGGACTCTTCGTAGGGGGGCGAATAAACCACCAACAATCGCACAGGATCCTCGCTGATAACTGTAAAGGTATGCATCACATCAGCGGGAAAAAAGCAACTATCTCCAGGTCCGAGTTCGCAGCTTTCGCCCCCGACTTCTGCGAGCGCACGGCCCTCTAGCATGTAGCAGACTTGTTCAATTCCAGGGTGACTATGAGGAAGGGCGCCTTTGCCCTTTTGGATATGACCATGGACTAGTTCGATGCGGTTGGCCCCATTGGCAGGTCCGATCAGGCGCTTGTTGAGCGTACCAGTGTGATTGGCAGGATGGTAGCCAGGCACGTCCTGCTGGCGCACAAAATAGTTACTTCCCAAGTTGTTCTCCTCTGTTTTATAGCGGTCATGTTAGCGTTTGGCGATCCGGCATGGGGACTGATAAACCCCTAAGACTTAGCCCTTATTGCCTGTTCCTCAATAATTTCTGGCACTAATTTTTTGAAAGTGTTGTGGCAACAGATATTAGTGTTTACATCAGTAGTATTAGGTCAAAAGTTGCTTAAAGTAACTTTAATAAGCGATAAGAATTTTTAACCATTAAATGATTACAAAGCACTCGATCCAAAGAACTGACTTCTTATGAACGCATGTTTTCGAGTTGGTAATGGGGCTGGGTTTTCTGGTGATCGGATAGACGCTGCTCTTCCGGTTGTGGACACCCTAATTGAATGGGGAGGTCCTAGCGCAATATTTTTTGAAACGCTGGGCGAACGAACCGTCGCGCTTGCACAACTTGAGAAGCGTAGAGACCCGCAAAAAGGCTATGAGCCTATGTTGGAGAGGTTGCTTGAGCCCATACTCTTAAAGTGTGCGCAGCATTCCATACCCATCATCGGTAACTTTGGTGCAGCCAACCCCATGGGTGCTGCAAAAGTGATTGCTTCTTTGGCTAAACGCTTAGGACTCCCCGATTTAAAAATTGGAGTCGTGCACGGAGATGATGTTCGTGACAGACTTGATCTTCAAAACCACGAAGTTTACGAAGCAGACACTGGGCTAGATATGGGAGGTAGCGACGTCGTTTCTGCTAATGCTTACCTCTCAGCCCAGCCTATTGTTCAGGCCTTACAACAAGGGGCCCAAGTAGTAGTGACTGGTCGAACAGGGGACCCGTCGCTAGCTCTTGCGCCGCTGGTGCATCACTTTGGTTGGGATTGGAAAGACTGGTCAAAACTAGCAGTAGGCGCAACAGCAGGGCATTTGCTCGAATGCGGGGCTCAGGTGACAGGGGGTTATTTTTATGATCCAGGTTTTAAAGATATCCCAGATCCTGCCAATATCGGATTTCCAATTGCCGAGGTTTATGAAGATGGTCGGTTGGTGATCACTAAAGCGGTTCGAACTGGTGGGTTGGTTAACGCACAAGTCGTCAAAGAGCAATTGCTTTATGAAATTCATGACCCTTCAAAATACATTTCTCCTGATGTCCCCCTTGATTTCACTGGGGTCAGAGTCAATGAAATAGGTTTAGATCGAGTTGAGGTGACTGGAATAAAGGGAAGCCATGCGCCTGAAAAAATTAAGGCGACGGTATGCTTTGATGGAGGCTGGTTAGGTGAAGGAGAGATCTCTTACGCTGGACCTAATTGCGTT
This sequence comes from Betaproteobacteria bacterium, assembly GCA_037133815.1. Classification (GTDB taxonomy): domain Bacteria; phylum Pseudomonadota; class Gammaproteobacteria; order Burkholderiales; family Burkholderiaceae_C; genus Limnohabitans. The sequence goes on along the minus strand of JBAXNJ010000021.1, from coordinate 3,432 downwards.
GCTCGCGCACGTAAGGCCGCTGAAGTTGTTATGGAACGTTTAAAAATTCGTGGACTGCAAGTTGAAAGTAGAGTTGATTTGATAGGCGTTAGTAGCGTTCACGATGGTGATACTGGGCTTTTGTGGCGCGCGGCAGATGCACATGTACAAGATGTGCGCTTGCGTTTAGCGGTTTCCGCTAAAAGTCAAGATGACGCAGATCAAGCGGCTCGAGAAGTGCTTGCGATGTATTGTTGTGGGCCTGCAGGAGGGGGAGGTGTGAGATGGCGAACCACTCCCCGAATTCGCACCCAGTCCTACTTAATGCTACCTACTGACCTAGATCCGGGTTGTCAACTTTTTACTGCTAAGGATTTGAACCCATGACAAATCCAAACGAATGGGTGACAGTCCCTTTGCATAGCGTTGCGCATGGCAGGGCTGGCGACAAGGGCAACCGATTAAATGTCAGTATCGTGCCCTATAACGCGCTTGCTTTTGATGCCTTAGCAACACAACTTACTCCGGAAAAAGTTTTGTCTCTCTATTCCCACCGAGGTGCTGCATCGGTTCGAAGATACGATATGCCTTTACTTCCAGCTTTTAATTTCGTTATTGACGATGTGCTTGAAGGTGGTGTGAATGGGAGTTTGAATTTAGACGGTCATGGAAAAAGCAACTCTTTCATTTTGTTAGCTATGCCGGTTCAAGTAAAAAAGGCTTGGATTAACTCAGGTCATGTTTTTGACTCAGAATAATTAGGAGATGGTATGAATCAACTAAAAGGTTTACGGTGTTGCCGGTTTTTACTATGGTGCTGGCTGGCAATAGCCTTTGCGATTCCAGCTGTGTCGCAAGCGCAAATAAAGCCATGGCCCGATAGGCCCATCAAAGTAGTTGTACCTGCTCCTCCTGGTAGTGCTCCCGATGGGTTGTTGAGAGCTTTGACCCCAAAGCTGTCAGAGATTTGGGGCCAGCCAATCACTATTGAGAATGTTGTTGGAGCATCGGGCAATATAGGGACAGATCGCGTCGCTAAGGCTGCGGGTGATGGGTACACATTGCTCTACAACACGATGGGTCCGGTATCGGTCAGTCCATTTTTGTATGGAGATAAATTGCCTTACGATCCATTGCGTGATTTGGCACCTATCAGCTTAGTAACAAAAATGCCAAATATCTTGACTGTTCATCCGAGTTCACCCATCAAGTCTTTGAGTGAATTGATTGCTTTAGCCAAGAAGAATCCTGGCAAATTTCGATATGGCACTGCTGGTCCTGGAACCACTCAGCATCTATCTGGTGAGTTACTCAATACTGTTGCCGGCATTCAACTCATTGGTATTCCTTACAAGTCCAGCGCGCAAATGACTACAGACGCTATCGGAGGTCATTACGAAGTTTTGTTTCATAACGCACCAGTAGTATTGCCACATATCAAAGCAGGCAATTTAAAAGCTTTAGCGATAACAAGCGGAAAGCGCTCACCTGTTTCACCCGAAGTGCCCACCATGCTGGAGGCAGGCATTGGTAATTTTGAAATCACAGCTTGGTTTGGATTCATGGCTCCTGCTTCGACATCTCCAGCACTTATTCAAAAAATATCAAACGATATTGCTAGAGTTATTGCTATGCCAGATATCCAGGAGCGTATCCTGTCACAAGCGAGTGAGCCAGTAGGTGGAACACCTGAACAATATGCCGCTTTCATACGTGCTGAACAAGCCAAATGGCGCGAAGTTGTTAAGTTGGCAAATATGACAGCGGATTAATTTATTCACTGGAATAGAAAAATAATGGTAAAAATTGCTAACCAAGAAGAGTCGCTTAATTTCCATGAGCAACCCAATGGATTGAAATATTTTCGACAAGATTATTTTCAACCCGAATCGGGGTTTGTTGATTCGCCTCAGTCGTATTTGATTAAGCAATTACCAAATATTACGAATCCAACGCATTTCCATGTCCAAAATCAATTTCAAGTTTTTATTGAAGGTGCGGGCTCATTTGGTCCCCATACGATCAATCCTTATATCGTTCACTATGCTGGGGCACATACCGGCTACGGACCTATATTGGCTGGCCCATCAGGCTTGAATTATCTAACATTAAGAGCGCAACACGATCCAGGCGCAAAATTTTTACCTGAAAAAATTGACCTTTTAATGCGAGGACCTAAACACCACTATACGTCTAAGCAATTTTTACCAAGTAGTCCTGAGTTTATGAATAAACTTAGGGTTGCAGAATTGAATTGGGATGCACAAGAGCTTGATACAGGTTTAGGTATTGGTTTGTTAAGAATGCCGAATAAAGCTTCATACCCATTCACTTTGGGTGAGCATTCAGACGGTGTTTTTTTAGTTGTCATCAATGGCTCTATAGATGCCGATGGTCAAACCCTTGGTGTCCATAAAAACGTCTATGTTCCAGCCAAAGACAAGAGTTTTGAGATAACAACAACGAATTCTTATGCCGAAATTTTGGTTCTTCAGATGCCGCAAAAAAATGCCACCTACTAGTAAAACTGGTGTTACTATGATTTTCATCATGCAGACGTAGATCAATAACTAACCTAGGAGACTCAGCCATGAAATCTATTAAGAACTCATTCAGCGAACTGCCTTTAAAACGCCGACAAGTGCTTAGCGGTGTAGGGGGATTAGCTGCAATTATTGCCACTGGCCAAGCTCCTGTTTTTGCCCAGGCGGCACCTAAGAAACTAGTGATGGCGCATATCAATGCAGTCCCAGAGTCTGCAGCCTCGGCTTTTGATTGGATGGCCAAAGAGGTTACTTCCCGGTCTAAAGGCGCATTGGAGATGCAATTTTTCGGAAAAACTTTGATCCCTCAAGAACTAGAGATCATGAACGCGGTCAAGTCAGGAAACATTCAGATCGGTAATCCAGCTGGAGCTGCAGCTACTGTTTTTCCTGAAATGGGGGCGTTACTTGTTCCTTATTTGGTTAAGGACTACAAGTCAGCTTATGCAATGCTGAATGGAAAAATCGGCGACTCTTTTGACAAAATTTGGCAGGACAAGTACAAGGTAAAAGCTTTGTGCTTTTTCGATTATGGTTTCCGCCATTTCTGGACAGCTAAAGCGCCGATCATTGAGCCTAAAGATCTTCGCGGTAAAAAAATTCGTGTTCAACAAGCCAAAATTTTTGGTGACACTATCAATGGCTTAGGTGGCAATGCAGTGCCTATGGCATGGGGCGAGGTTATTTCTGCGGCTAAGTCTGGTGTGATTGACGGTGGAGATTTGCCAGTGGTCAATATGGAGGCGCTTAAAATTTATGACGTTTCCAAATATTGTTCTTTGACTTATCACAACTACGGTCCCACTGTAAATGTCATGAATTTAGATGCTTGGAATGCGCTAAATCCGGCTCAGCAAAAACTTATGTTGGATATCAGCCGTGAGGCCCAAGGAAAGATAAGAGAAGCAAC